>DATCDE010000083.1 GCA_036510875.1 Actinomycetes bacterium | reverse complement strand
TGCTGGACGTGTGGCAGAACGCCAGCACCGGCTTCTACGCCGTCCAGCAGCCGGGCGTGCAGCCGCCCGGCAACCTGCGCGGTCGCTACCGCACCGACGCCGAGGGCCGCTACGAGATCCGCACCGTGCGACCGGTCCCGTACGCCGTCCCCGACGACGGCCCGGTCGGTCGGCTGCTGCGGCAGACCGGACGCCACCCGTGGCGGGCCGCCCACATCCACGCCATCGTCACCGCCGAGGGCCACCGGCCTGTGGTGACGCACGTCTTCGACAGCTCCTCGCGCTACCTCGACTCCGACACGGTGTTCGGGGTGAAGCAGTCGCTGGTTCGCGACGTCGTGCCCGGCGACGACGGCGTGCTGGTGTGCGAGCACGACATCACCCTCGCCGCGGTCGCCCGGTGACGGGCTGAACCATGGCTGTTGCCCGCGAGGGTCCGTCTCGCCGATCGGGTCAACCGGGACGCCGCGAGCCGGAGCTCACGTCGAACGGACCCATCCGGGCGGTACTCGTGGGGCCCGGACTCAGCCGCCACCGGCAGCGGTGCTGATGGTCCCCGTCGTCGCCACCCGCCGCACCCTGCCGTCGCCGATCTTGGTGAGGAGCAGGTTCCCGGCTGCGTCCACGGGCACCGTCTGCGGGCTCAGGAGCTGGGTGCTGGTGGCGGGGACCGCACGTTGCCTCAACGTCGCCTTGAGAAGTCCCACTGAAGCGATCGCTCGACCGCCCGGAGGTAAGCAATGGGCAATCAACTTCCGGGGCCGAACCTCGAAACTGATCGGCCAGTCCGATCGCCACCTTCTCGAGATCGCCGTTGGCGGGAGGAAGCCGCCCGCGGCTGGCGCTTCTCTCCCTGAGACGGCGATCACGGCGAACCGGGAGCCGCTTCGTCCGGGACGTGGACGGCGACCGACTTGCGCAGCGACGCGGCGATCTCCGCCGTCGCGGCCGCGATCATCCGCACCGTGTGGGCGTGGTCCTCGAAGTCGCCGTTGATCGGGTCGGCGATGTCGTCGTCGGTCGGGTGCGGCGGCGGCATGGACCCGCGCAGTGAGGAGACGACCCGCACCAGCTCCCACGGGGTGCGGGCCTCGGTGCAGGCCACCGACGCCAGCCGGGCGAACTCCCGCAGCGTGAAGGTGCGCGCACGGACCGGCGGGTGCAGCCCGACGAGGGGGATCCGGTGCGCCCGGGTGGCGGTGAGCACCAGGTCGGCCTGGGCCAGTTGGGCCTCGGTCACGTTGCGGGCGACGTGCCCGCGCCCGTCCACCCCGTGCGCGGCCAGCGCGTGCACGGTGAGCGGGTGGATCGGCTGACCGACCAGCGCCGCCGTCCCGGAGCTGCCCAGCGCGAACGCCCAGGGGGTGGCCCGGTCGAGGTTCTTCAGCAGCAGCCGCTCGGTGGCCGGGCTGCGGCACACGTTGCCGGTGCACACGACGAGCACGCCGAAGAACTCGGCCCCGGCCGCGAAGCCGCTGCTCGGCGTGGTCACTGTGCGCTCGCTCCGTTTCGTCACCGCAGCCGTCAGGTTCGCAACTGACGGTAGTCGGTGCTGCGCCGATCGGTGGCGGAGACCATCGCGCTGCCCCGTAGTCTGAGTGACCGTGTCAAGCGATCGGGGGCGGCCGCTCGAGGCCGACCTGGCCCTACAGGGACGCCGCGGTGGGCAGCGCCGAGCCTGAGCGCCCGCGGCGCATCCTCGGCAGCGCCTACGGCCGGGCGTTCGCGGTCGAGGTCCCCGGGCTGCTCGGCGACGAGGCGCTCGGCCGACTGCCGTTCGGCTGGACCGAGCACGTGGGCGCGCCCGAGCGCTACTGGGAGGTCCGCGCCACCGACGACGGCTGGACCGCGGCCAACGACGAGCAGGTGCTGGCCCGCGTCCCCGACCAGGACACCGCACTGGACCGGATGATCGGCGACCTCGAACTGTGGGTGGCGGAACACGCGGAGGGGTTTGTCTTTGTCCACGCCGGGGCGGTGGCCTGGCACGGACGGGCGATCGTGGTCCCAGGCCGGACCCTGGCCGGCAAGTCCACCCTGGTGGCCGCCCTGGTGCGCGCGGGGGCCACGTACTACTCCGACGAGTACACGGTGCTTGACCCGCAGGGCCTCATCCGGCCCTACGCGCGGATGCTGTCGATCCGGCCGCCCAACGGCAGTCCACCACGCCGCGTCACCGCCGAGGACATCGGCGGCCACACCGGGACCCAACCGGTGCAGATGGCCCTCGTCGCCCACCTGCGCTACGACGCCGCAGCCGGCTGGGCGGTGGAGGAACTCAGCCGCGGCCGGGCCGCCATGGCGCTGCTCGACAACACGGTCCCGGCCCGCACCCGACCGGTGGAAGTGATGGACCACCTCCAAGCGGCCACCGACGGCGTGTGCGGCCTCACCGGCACCCGTGGCGAGGCGCACGACGCGGCAGGCCGGCTGCTCAGCTTGCTCGGTGCGGCAGATGCCGCTCCCGGGCACTGACTCCTCGGTCGATAGCCTGGGCCAGAATCCGGCTTGCCGACCCGCCCTCACGCAGGTAGGGAAGGGCAAATGGTCGCTCCCCGACCCGGGTCCGGGCGACCGGGCCGAACTCCGCCCGGGCCGCGGCCCGCCGTCCCGCGGCCGTATCCGGAAGTTCCATCCGCGGTGAGCCATCGGACAGGACCTGCTCGTATAGCGCGGCCTGCGCCCGCCCCACCTCGCCCCAACTCAACCCCTGGTTGGCCGCAAGCCCGGACGCCCGTCGCTGGGCGTACGAGGCCGGGTCGGCCACCAGGCCAGCGACTGCCGCGGCCAAACCTGCCGTATCGCCCTCGGAAACCAGCAACCCGGGCGAGCCCGCCACCTCGGGGATGGACCCGCTGGCGTACCCGGCGACCACGGCGCCGCTGGCTCGGCCCTCGACGATCACCCGGCCGAACTGCTCGATCCAGGTGGGGGTGGACGTGCTCGGTACCAGCACGACGTGCATCTGCCGGTACAGCTCGGCCATATCCGCGACCGGCCGCCACGACGAGACGTCGACGGCGTCGGCGATGCCCAGCGACGCAGCCAACTCCAGCGCCGGCTTCAGCTCCGACCCGCTCCCGACTACCCGTAACCGCGCCGGTCGCACGCGCCGTACGGAAGCCAGCACCCGGACCGCGTCCCGTACGCCCTTCTCCGGCACCAGCCGGCCGACCAACCCCAGCAAGATCACGGGGTCGTCCAGCGACTGCTCACCGGGCGTGAACAGGGACTCCTCGAATCCCAGCGGCAGCACGCCGATGCTGCCAGTGAACCCCTTGCCGCGGGCCACCGAGGCGGCCTGTCGCGTGCACGGGTACAGCGCATTGACCCGGCGCAGCGCGGCCCGCTCGTATTGGGCGAACGGCGGCGGGAAGCGCTTGTCCAGGTTCTGCGCCGTGTACATGACGACCGGCAGCCCATCAACGACGCGAAGCCACTGCCGCGTGGCCAGGCTGAACGGCTCCTCGTGCAAGTCGATGAGGTTCGGTCGCACGTCGCTCAGCACGCCAGTCAGGGCGGCGGTGTCCGTGTAGACGTGCCGGTTGGCATCTCCGCCCCGGGAGACCGGCAATTCCACTATCCGGAAATTCTCGCGCGGCAAGTCCCGTTGTGATCCGGAGTCCGGCCATCCCCGCGGCACGACCAGGGTCAGGTCGACCCCAGCGGCGACCAGCGCGCGCTCGCGGGCCCGATGCCCGGGGTCGCGCCCGGCGTGGTAGATCCGCAAGACCCGCACCTCTGGCCACCTCCGGTCGCGGTCAGTAGGCTACGCATGTCCCCCGCAACAGCGGAGGTGTGCGGCAAGCCTACGGAGGGCGCGTGGAGCACCGCGGAGCACCGCTGCCCGCTGCCCGCACGGAGCGGCTCATCATCCGTGACTTCGGCGACGAGGCCGTGGTCTTCGATGTCGACACCGAGCGGGTCACCCATCTGGACGCCGTGACAGCCGCGGTCTGGCGTTGCTGCGACGGAGACGCCACGCTCGTGGACGTCTCGGAGGCCACCCTGCTGACAGAGGAAGACGTGGCACTTGCACTGCTGCGTCTGCAGGACGCCGGACTGCTCACCTCCGGAGGCACCTCGCGCCGGGCGCTGCTCCGGCGGGCGGGGACGGTCGCCGTGCTGGTGCCGCTGCTGTCGATGGCCGCGGCCACCGCGGCGGCCGCGTCGTCGGTGCGCACCGTCACCGCCACGCAGAGCGGCTGCACGCCGTTCTTTGTCTCGTGGATCACGCTCGATGTGGCGATCACCGGATTCACCCCCGGGACAGTCAATATTACGGTCAGTTATAGGAACTTTTTGGGCAACCCCGCGCAGGCGACCGGCGTGATCACGGCCAACGCGTCCGGAGCAGGCAGCACGACCGTCCAGCTGGTCGCGCAGGCCGGTGCTGGGGGCGACCAGACGGTGACAGTCACCGCCAGCCGAGCGTCGGCCCCCCTTGAGGTGACGACCATCTCCCAGGGGATCAAGGGCTGCTGATCTGGTCGGCGTTCCTGCCCGGATTCCGGTGGGCTTCTCGGGTACGATTCGTTGTTCGAGCGCAGTCGACCTGATCGGGCCGCAATGGATCTCCGCCAGCAGTCGATCGTCGCCCGCCGGACGGAGGGCGTTGTCTCGCGCGCCTTCGGTGACGAGACTGTGGTGTACGACGTCGACTCCGAGCGGGTGACTCACCTCGACGCCGTCACCACAGCGGTCTGGTTGCGGTGCGACGGCCGGTCGACGGTCGGGGAAGTCGCGGTCGCGACGGGCCTGGGGCTCGACGACGTCGCTGTGGCGCTGATCCGCCTCGATGAGGCGGGGCTGCTTGTCGGCCGCGTGATCTCGCGTCGCGTGCTGCTCCAACGTGCAGG
>DATCDE010000082.1 GCA_036510875.1 Actinomycetes bacterium | reverse complement strand
TCTCCGACCCGGGCCTCGTCGTCGACCTGGGCTGCGGACCGGGCGGCCTGACGGCGTCGCTGGCCCGCCGCTGGCCGGCGGCCCGAGTGGTGGGCGTCGACTCGTCCGCGGAGATGATCGGGGCGGCTCGGTCCCTGGACGCCGGGGACGTGGCGCCGCGGCTGGGCTTCGTCGAGGCGGACCTGCGGGAGTGGACGCCGGACGCCTCGGTCGACGTCTTGGTGAGCAACGCGGTGCTGCAGTGGGTGCCCGACCACCTCGACCTGCTGCCGACGTTCGGGGCCTGGCTCGCCCCCGGTGGCGTGCTGGCCCTGCAGGTGCCGGGCAACTTCGGCTCGCCCGCGCACACGCTGCTGCGCGAGCTGGCCGCATCCCCGGGCTGGCGCGACCGGCTCCCGGCGGCGCCGCCGGCCTCGACCCCCGACCCGGTCGACTACCTGACCCGGCTGGCCGCCCTCGGGCTGCGGGTGGACGCCTGGGAGACCACCTACCTGCACGTGCTCGACGGCCCGGACCCGGTGCTCGAGTGGATGCGCGGCACCGGACTTCGCCCCACGCTGGCCGCGCTGGACGACGACGAGCAGGCGGCCTTCAGCGCCGAGTACGCCGAGCGACTGCGGTCGGCCTATCCCGAGCAGCCGTTCGGCACCGTGCTGCCGTTCCGCCGGGTCTTCGGCGTCGCCGGGAGGCCCCGATGATCACGGCGATCCACCACGTCCAGCTGGCCTGCCCGCCGGGTTCGGAGGACCGGCTGCGCAGCTTCTACGCGGGGCCACTCGGCCTCATCGAGCTGGCGCAGCCCCCGGTGCTGGCCGCTCGTGGCGGCTGCTGGTTCGCCGCGAACGGGGTCGAGCTGCACCTGGGGGTGGAGACCGACTTCCAGCCGGCTCGCACGGCGCACCCCGGGCTGCTGGTCACAGACCTGGATGCCATGGTGGACCGGCTGGCGGCGTCCGGTGTCGCCGTGCGCTGGGACGAGGAGCTGCTGCCGGCGTACCGGCGCTGCTACGTCGACGACCCGGTCGGCAACCGGATCGAGCTGCTCGAGCGGGCCGTTGCCGCTTCATGATCGCCGTTGGCGGACGAAATCGGCCCTGGAACGGCGCATTTCTCCCGCAAACAGTGATCTCGGTGGTGTTCGGTCAGCTGTCGGTGCCGGTGACCAGCTGCGGCTTGACCTCGAGGCCGCTCAGGCCGTGCCAGGCCAGGTTGACCAGATGGGCCGCCACGTCGGCCTTCTTCGGCTTGCGGGCGTCCAGCCACCACTGGCCGGTCAGCGCCACCATGCCGACGAGCATCTGCGAGTACATGGGCGCGAGCTTCGGCTCGAAGCCACGGTTGCGGAACTCGGCCGCGAGCACGTACTCCACCTGGCCGGCGATGTCGCTGATCAGGCTGGCGAACGTGCCCGTGGAGGAGCCCACCCCGGAGTCGCGGACCAGGATCCGGAACCCGTCGGCGTTGTTCTCGATGTAGGTGAGCAGCGCGATCGCGGCCTGCTCGAGCAGCTCGCGGGCGTGGCCTCCGGTCAGTGCGCCGGTGACGCCGTCCAGCAGCCGCTGCATCTCGCGGTCGACGACGACGGCGTACAGCCCTTCCTTGCCGCCGAAGTGCTCGTAGACGACCGGTTTGGAGACGCCTGCCTTCGCCGCGATCTCCTCCACGGAGGTGCCGTCGAGGCCCTTCTCGGCGAACAGGCGGCGCCCCACGTCGATGAGCTGCGCCCGGCGCTGCTTGCCGGTCATCCGGCGGGCAGCGCGGGCGGAGCTCAGCTCGGTGGGCTCGACGATGTCGGTCACCGGGCCATCATGCCCGGACGGCGTCCGATCGCTTGGCAGCCAGCCGCTCGGGCTTCGGCCAGCGGACGTCGCGGGCCCAGCCCAGCTGCTCGAACCAGCGGATGACGCGGGCACTCGGGTCGATCTGGCCCTCGAGCACGCCGTGCCGGGCCGCGGTCGGCTCGGCGTGGTGCAGGTTGTGCCACGACTCGCCGAACGAGAGCACGGCCAGCCAGGCCACGTTGCCGGACCGGTCCCGGGACAGGAACGGGTGCTTGCCGTAGACGTGGCAGATCGAGTTGATCGACCAGGTGACGTGGTGCAGCACGGCGATGCGTACCAGCCCGGCCCAGAAGAAGGCCGTCAGCGCGCCCTGCCAGGACCAGGTAATCAGCCCGCCCAGCACCGCGGGGGCCAGCAGCGAGAACGCGGTGATGCCGATGAAGGCGCGGGACACCCGCACGATGTCGGCGTCGGCGAGCAGGTCGGGGGCGAACTTGCGCTGGTCGGTCTGCTCGACGTCGAACAGCCAACCGACGTGCGCGTGGAACAGGCCCTTGGTCATCGGCCACAGGCCCTCGCCGTAGCGCCAGGGCGAGTGGGGGTCACCGTCCCGGTCGCTGAACGCGTGGTGCTTGCGGTGGTCGGCCACCCAGCGCACGACCGGGCCCTCGATCGCCATGCTGCCGGCGACGGCCAGGGCGATCCGCAGCGGGCGGTTGGCCTTGAACGACCCGTGGGTGAAGTAGCGGTGGAACCCTACGGTGATGCCGACCCCGGAGATCAGGTAGAAGACCAGCGCGAGGACGACGTCGGTCCACGACAGCCAGCCGCCCCAGGCGACCGGGACGGCGGCCAGGACGGCGAGCAGCGGGACGGCGACGAACCCGAACAGGGCGACCTGCTCCCAGGTCTTCTTTCGGTCGTCTCCGAGCGTGCCGCGGGGGCTCTCGTCGGTGGGGTAGATGTCTTCGAGCGCGTTGGGGACGGCGATGCTGCGCTCGGGGGAAGTGGAGATGGTCACGGGGCGGGTCTCCAGACGTTGGGCGCCTCGGGGCTACGCCACCGTAACCTACGCTTCCGTAACTAGCCAGCCGCCCCGGCGTGTCGCTCGGCCTGCCACCAGGCCACCAGGTCTGACAATCCCTGCGCCAGGTCGATCTGCGCCGTGAAGCCGAGGTCGCTGGTCGCTGCCGAGGTGTCGGCCAGCCGCCGGGTCACGGCGTTGACCTTGCGAGCCGGCCCGTACTCGGGGGCGAGGTCGCTGCGGCCCATGGCTGCGAGCATCCCAGCGGCCAGCTCGTTGAGGCTGGTCTCGACCCCTGCGGCCACGTTGTAGACGCGGTCGGTCACCGGCGCGCGGGCCGCGAGCAGGTTGGCCCTGGCGATGTCCCGCACGTCGACGAAGTCCATGGTCTGCAGGCCGTCGCCGAGGACCAGTGGGGGTTCGCCGGCGACGATCCGCTCCATCCACCGGATCAGCACCTCGGTGTACAGGCCATAGATGTCCATCCGCGGCCCGTAGACGTTGAAGTACCGCAGGGCGACGTAGTCCAGCCCCTGCATGGCGTGGAAGCTGCGCAGCAGCCCCTCGTTGTAGACCTTGGCGGCGCCGTAGAGGGTGTCGTTGGCCCACGCGTGGTGGTCCTCGCGGGTCGGGAACACCTCGGCCAGGCCGTAGACCGACGCGGACGACGACACGACCATCTTGGCGACGCCCTCGGCCGCGGCGGCCTCGACCACGTTGAAGGTGCCGGTGGCCAGCACGTCGTGGGCCAGCCGCGGCTCCTCGGCGCACTGGGTGATCCGGATCGCGGCGAGGTGGAACACCAGGTCCATGCCGGAGGTGGCCTTGGCCACCGTGTCGACGTCCCGGATGTCGCCGTCGATCACGACCAGCCGGTCGTCGTTGAGAGCGTCCCGCAGGTTCTCCGGGCGTCCGCGCACGAAGTTGTCGAGGACGACGACCTGCTCGGCCCCCGCCGCCAGCAGCTGGTCGACGACGTGGGAGCCGATCGTGCCGGCCCCCCCGGTGACGAGCGCCCGCTGGCCCTCGAGGGGCTGCCCGGTCACCGGGCGCCTCGCAGCGGCACGACGGCGCCCTGGAACTGCAGGCTGCGGTTCGCGGCCTCGAGGATGTCGACGATCCGCAGGCCGGCTCGGCCGTCGGTCCGTGGGGCCCGGTGGGTGCGGATCGCGTCCGCGAACTCCTCGACCACGCCGCGTAGCGCCTCCTTCTCCTGCAGGGCCGGGGCGACGACGTCGCCCGAGCGGTACGAGATGGAGGCCGCCCGGCGGTCCTCCAGGTTCAGCTCCTCACGGGGCGTGAGGTCGACCCCGCGGTCGTAGACGCTGATGCGCTGCAGCGGGCTGAGGTCGTCCCAGAACAGGGTGCGCTTCGAGCCGCCGATGAGCATGGTGCGCACCTTCATCGGGCTCAGCCAGTTCACGTGGAAGTGCGCCAGCGCATCGCCGGGCAGCTGCAGGCTGAGGTACGCCACGCAGGCTTGACCCGCACCGATCGGGTCCGCCCCATGCGCGGCCACCGCCAGCGGCCGGATGCCCTCGGGCAGGATGTACTCGAGGATCGACAGGTCGTGCGGGGCGAGGTCCCACAGCACGTTCACGTCCCGCTGGACCAGCCCGAGGTTGATCCGGATCGAGTCGACGTACTGAAGGTCGCCGAGCGTGCCGTCGGCCAGCAGGTCGCGGATCTTCTGCACCGACGGCGTGTAGCAGTAGGTGTGGTCGCTCATGAGGGTGAGCCCGAGCTCGTCGGCCCGGTTGACGATCCGCTCGGCCGCCGCGTACGAGTCAGCGAGCGGCTTCTCGACGAGCACGTGCTTGCCCGCGTCCAGCGCGGCCAGCGCGACCGACTCGTGGGTACTCGGCGGGGTCGCGATCGCGACCGCGTGGACAGAGTCGTCGTTGAGGACGTCGTCCAAGGACGGCGTCGTGCGGACGGTGCTGTAGTTGCCGAGCACCCGCTTCGCGCGGTCCTCGTCGAGGTCGCACAGCCACTGCATCCGCCACATGGACGAGGCCTGGAAGTTGCGCGCCAGGTTCGGTCCCCAGTAGCCCGCACCGACGACTGCGACGCCGAGGGCGTCACCGTTCTGGGTGTTCATCGTTCCCCTCCCCGATTGTCCGCCCATCATCGCAGTGGGTCATCAACGCGGGGAGCGGTGGCGGGTCCAAGCGTCCGAACGGCCGATGCAGGGCTGGCCGACCGCTGAGGTGTTCAGGCGTTCGGACGATCCGACGCTCGGCTCGCAGCCGGCCGCTGCCGCCCCCATGCGAGACTCCCCGACATGGTGGGTGCGGTACCGCAGGACTGGACGGTCGCGGTGGTGGTGGTCACCTACCAGTCACGACGTCTCCTCGGAGACTTCGTGGGCTCGCTCGATGCCGGTCTGGCCGGCGTTGGGGCCTGGCGGCTAGTTGTCGCCGACAACGACTCCGACGACGGCACCGTGGATGAGATCGGGAGACTCGCGCCCTCGGCGGCTCTGGTGGGGCTCGGGGCAAATCGCGGCTACGCGGCCGGGGTGAACGCGGGTATCAAGGCGGCTGGGGCGGTGGATGCCGTGCTGGTGGCCAACCCAGACATACGCCTCGAGCCCGGAACGGTCGCTCGAATGGTCGAGACAATGATCGAGACGCGGGCGGGAATCGTCGTCCCCAGGCTGGTTGACGAGCGACGACATCTGTTGACCACGCTACGAAGGGAACCAACGCTCGCGCGAGTCGCCGGGGAGGCCGTCCTTGGGGGCGGTCGGGCTGGTCGATCACCTCGGTGGGGTGAAGTCGTCACTGATCCTGCCGCGTACGGAAGCCGAGCCACCGCCGACTGGGCGACCGGCGCACTCATGCTCATCTCGTTGACTTGTGCGCAGACCGTTGGCACCTGGGACGAGTCGTTCTTCCTGTACTCCGAGGAGACCGACTACTGCCTTCGCGCTCGCAATGCCGGCTTTCCGTTGGTGTACGAACCTGACGCGATCGCGGTACATCTGGGTGGCGAGTCCGGTGTCTCTCCGCCGTTGTACGCGCTGCTCACAGTGAACCGCGTCCGGCTGTACCGACGGACGCACGGACCCGTGGCGGGCGCCGCCTTCTGGTCGATGCTGTTGCTGGGTGAAGCGGTTCGCGCCGCTGCCGGACGGCCTACGAGCAAGGCCGCGGTCCGGGGCCTGCTGCGTCCGGCCGCTGTTGACCCTCGAGGTCGCTGACCTCAGACCGGCCGGCCTTCGACGACGTTCGTGTCCGGCGCCAGCTCGGTGAAGTAGTCCCCATCCAGCGGCGGGTGGTCCGCGACGTCGAAGGTGAGCTGGACCATGCCCCGGGTCCGACCCGGTTGCGGCACACCCGCTCGGTGCAGGCACAGGTTGGGGTTCATGATGAGGGCTGAACCCGGCGGCCCGTCGAAGACCACCATGCGCTTCTCGTCCTCGGTCAGTCTGTGCGCAAGGGCAACCTGCCTTGTTCGGGAGATGAATCCGCTGCGCATGATCAGTCGAGTCGTCGGTATGTCATGCATCCTGAGTGCACCGTTCTCGGCCGACACGTCCTCACTGACCTGCACGAACAGCTTCATGACCGTCACTCGATGCGGGTCGCAATGCCAGAGGTTCCCGTAGTTGTACTGGAAACGCTCGTCTGTGGTGAGCGGCTTGATGCGCCACATCCGAACATGCTGCAAGTAGAAATGCGTCCGGTAGTAACCGCTGAGAACCGATCGCACCGTTTCGCTCAACAGCGGGCGCAGTTCAGGGACTTGCTCGACGGGATCGACGACATATCGGACTGCAGAGCGATCGCGGGCGCCCATGTCCCGGGTCGCCGTTGAGTCCTCGATGGCGCGCTCGTAGCCGCGCCGGATCGGATCCATGATCTCGACGGGGAAGGCAGGGATGCTCAGCCACCCCCGCTTACGCAGGATTCGTCCGGCCTGCGCGGAGCGCGGATCCGCAGCGGTCACGGGCGCAGACCTTCTCAGGTGCCGTAGGGCTGAAGTTCCTTCGAGGTTGTCCGACCACGTGCCATCGTTGCCGAACACCAGCCGTGGACCCGATTTAGCTGCGAGCCACCGCAATCCCTGAGCGTCGACCATGAGTGACTCCCCCGTGCGGCCCTGCGCCAGCGGGGGCACATTAGTCGTCCAGCCTGCGTGCTGGAAGCGTTTCACTGTACGTCGGTTGGCTGCTGCGGACGCGAGGGGCCCTAGTCTGTCGTGACGATCGATCCCGGGTCGTCTAAAGGCAGGACAGCGGGCTTTGGTCCCGCGAATAGGGGTTCGATTCCTCTCCCGGGAGCTTCCGGTTCACCTCCCGGTATCCTTCAGGCGTCGGCTCCGCCGTCCGACGCCCTCTCCGACGCCGTGGAGGCCCTCGCGTGACCGCGCTCCCGCCGGCCGCCGTGCTGGTTCTTGCCGCGGGCGAGGGCACCCGGATGCGGTCGGCCACCCCCAAGGTGCTGCACAAGCTGGCTGGCCGCAGCCTCGTGGGCCACGTGGTCGCCGCGGCCCGTGAGCTCGAGCCCAGGGACCTCGTCGTCGTTGTCGGCCACGGCCGGGACGCTGTCAGCGGGCACCTCGCCGAGCTCGACTCCAGTATCCGTACGGCCGTTCAGGAGCCGCAGAACGGCACCGGGCACGCGGCCCGGGTCGCCCTCGAGCAGCTGCCCGCCGTCGAGGGCACCGTTGTGGTCGTCTACGGCGACACGCCGCTGCTGACTGGCGGCACCCTGCGCCAGCTCGCGTCCGCTCACTCGGCGGAAGGCAACGCGGCCACGGTGCTCACGGCGGTGCTGGCGGACCCGCACGGGTACGGCCGAGTGCGACGCGACGCCGACGGCGCGGTCGCGGCGGTCGTGGAGCAGCGGGACGCAGACGAGGAACACCTGGCCATCACCGAGATCAACAGCGGCATGTACGCGTTCGACGTGGCGCTGCTG
>DATCDE010000081.1 GCA_036510875.1 Actinomycetes bacterium | reverse complement strand
CACGAGGTCGTGCTCGCCGACGGTTTCCGGGATGCCGTCGCCGGCCTGACCAGCAGACGTGGCGTCGACGTCGTGGTCGACCCCGTCGGCGGCGACCGCTTCACCGACTCGCTGCGCTCCCTCGCCCCGGGCGGCCGCCTGCTCGTCATCGGGTTCACGGCCGGCTCGATCCCCGAGGTCAAGGTCAACCGGCTGCTGCTCGGCAACATCTCGGTCGTCGGTGTCGGGTGGGGAGCGTGGTGGACCGGGCGCGGTGGCCCCGGGCCGGCGTTCCTGCGCCGCCAGTGGGACGACCTGGTGCCCCTGCTCGAGTCCGGTGCGGTCGACCCCGTCATCGGCGAGGTCCGCGACCTCGAGGACGTCGTGGCGGCGCTCACGGCCGTCGACGAGCGACGTGCGACGGGCAAGATCCTGCTGACGCCGTGACCCGGCTGACAGCCGCCGGCGCAAACCAGAACTTCCCTTAGGACTGTCTTAGCCTCGATCCACCGATCTCCTTGTGAGGTGGGGTGATGAGGGGCTCAGGCTGTGATCGTGGCGGCGGGGCGCGGCTGACCGTCTGACCTCGCTGTCAGGGTGTTCCACTTCGGGTTTCGGGTCGCGCCGTTGACGGCTGGGTGGTCAGGAAGTGACTGGTGGTGGTGGCCCGCAGCCGTGGGTGAACAGGCGGGTCCACGCGGTTTCCCAGGGCCAGGCGGTCGGCAGGTGCAGGGTGATCCGCCGGGCCGAGGACGCCACCCGGGCCGGGACGGTGATCAGCTTCCTGCGGATCGTGGCGGTGGTCGCCTTGGCCAGCTCGGCGCCGGTGAGGGTGGCCCCGGCCCGGGTGAGGTTGAACGCGATGACGGCCAGCACCAGCCAGGCGGCGTTGGCGGTGAACTTGCCCGAGGGTAGGTGCGCCAGGGCGGAGCTCTTCAGGTCGGCATGGACCTGCTCGATGATCGCGTGCCCGCGGTGGGTGCGGTCCGCGGCGACGGTGTCCAGGTCGGCGGGGTCGGTGGTGGTGAAGAAGGCGTGGAAGCGCCAGGTGTCGAACAACGGATCCTGGCCGTCCCTCCCGCGCAGGTTCAGGTCAGGGATGCGGCGCACCACCAGCCGCCCGGGCACACGCTCGGTGGCCTTCTTGGAGGTGAACGCGGTGAAGGGCACCTCGGCGACCTCAGCCCGCGACACCCACGTGCCGCTGACCTCGTCGAAGATGGCGTCGGTGTACTCGATGGGGGTCCACGCGTGGTCGGCGATGGTGGCGATCGCGGCTTTGATCTTGGGGTCCAGGCGCACGGTCACCGATACCTCGGCCCCGCCGCGGAGCGCGGCACCAACCGTGGGCGCCCCATAGAACGCCGAGTCCGCCCGCAGCAGCGGCTTGCCGTGACCCGCCTGCAGCTTGCTGACGGTCTTGAGTGCGTCGGCGACCAGCCGTTTTGCGCCGCGTGGGGACCCGCACGAGCCCTTGCGCAGCCGCTGAGCCACCACGACCGGCGCGCAGCCCGCGGTGGTGGCGGTGGCGATCAGCGCGTTCAGGCCACGGACCCCGGAGTAGCCGTAGCCCGAGCCCTGCTTGGCGTACCCGTGGACCTCGATAATCGTGTCGTCGACATCGACCAGCACCCGTGCGCTCGTGCCGTCGCCCAGGGCCTGCGGGGCTTGGGCTGTCAGGTTGGTCAGGAACCTGGAGGCGACCGCGTCGAGCTGACGAACGTGCCCGAAGGCGAACGCGCGCAGGAACGACCCCAGCGTCGACGGCGCGTAGGCCCGCTGAAAGACCCGACCCATCCCGCCGTGCCGCAGCAGGCCCATGTCGTCGATGCTGTCGGCGCCGGCGACCATCCCGGCGACCAGCGAGGCCACCTTCAACCCGGCGTTCGCACCCTTGTCGCCCGGCACGCTCAGGTGCGCACCAGCCAGAGCCCCAAGCCCCGCCGCATCGGCCAGCGCCAGCACCGGGACCAGCCCCGCGCACGACACCAGATTCGGATCGTCGAACACCGCAGACGTCGACCCATGCGTGTGAGAGAGTTTCACCTCAGAGATGCCCTTCCGGGTGGTGAGCTTTGGGACTGTCGCAAGTACCAATCTCCCAGCACGGCAGGGCATCTCGTCGTTACGGCACGCTCAAACGCCCGAGCTCATCGGTGGATCGAGGCTTAGTGGCCCGGAGGTCGAGGCGGATTCGCCCCCCTCCGGGCCGCGCTGAGGGCGCCAAGTCACCTTCGGGACCGGTACCGCGACCTACCGAAGGCCAAACTCATTGCCGCACTGACCAGTACCCGCCCCGACCAAGTCCGCGACCTTGGCCAGGCGGACACCCTGCACGCGCTGCGGTCGTTGGCCCGCAGGCACCGTCACCTGGGGCGGGAGATCGCCGAACTCGAGCAGCGGATGCTCACCTGGGCCACCACCGCCAACCCGGCCCTGCTCGCCATCAAGGGCATCGGCCCGGTCATTGGCGCCCAGCTGCTGATCACCGCCGGGGACAACCCCGACCGGCTGCGCTCTTCGGCCTCCTTCGCCGCGCTGTGCGGCACCGCGCCCATCCCGGTCAGCTCCGGACGCACCGACCGGCACCGGCTCTCCCGCGGAGGGGACCGGCACGCCAACGCCGCCCTGCACCACATCGTCAAGAACCGGATGACCAACGACACCCGCACCCGCGCCTACCGA
>DATCDE010000080.1 GCA_036510875.1 Actinomycetes bacterium | reverse complement strand
CCGCAGGGACACCCGGTGCATCACGTCGACGAACGGGATGATCAGCCGCAACCCCGGCTCCCGCACGCCGTGCAGCCGGCCAAATCGGAGCACAACGCCCCGCTCGTACTGCTTGACGATCTTGATCGAGAGCGCGAGCAGCCCCACGAGCACTAGCACGATGACGACGAAAACGACGATCTGCGTGGTGGTCATCAAAACCTCCTTGGAGGGACCGCCCTCCACTGCCAGGGTGCGTCGCCGTTCGCGGGCGTGCGAGAGTCACAAGTCCTCAGCGCCCCATTCAGGGTCGCGGTTGGGTCGGGGACTGGCGCGGTGACGCAGTAGCGCTCCGTTTCCAGCCCCCGCCCGTCGAACCGTGCATGCGGTTCTCCCGCACACGGCTCACCGACGTCCTTCACCGGCGGTGTTCGACCGGAGCCCGCCAGGGCCGGTTCGGCCTGGGGGCGACAACGGTTCCATGGAGGTTGATCAGCCCAAAGCGGTCCCCGGAACGGATCAACAACGCTCGTCCGTAGCGGCGGCCACGCTTGTGGCGTTTGCCGACGAACAGGCACATCCGTTCATCCGCGTAGGCGCTGATCTTGTCGAAGGACTCGGCCGAGTTTCCGTAGCGGAAGTACCCGACCCAGCCGCGCACGAAGAGGTTCACCTCGCGCACGACGTGCTCGACCGGCACCGCGAGCCGCGACCGTGCCGTGAGTTCACGGATCCGGTCGCGGGCATGCTGTGTCGCCTTGCGTGAAGGCCAGCGGGCCAGAAACGACAGGCGGCGCGTGCTGCGCGCCGCCCGGGTGGATACCCACCGTTGGTGGAAGCCGAGGAAGTCGAACCCTTCCCCGCCCTCCTGCAGGTGCACGATCCGGGTCTTGGCCGCCTTTGGTTCCAACCCAAGTTCGGCCAGCAGCCCGGTCAACCGAGCCCGCGCCGCTCGCGCCTGCCCCTGCGTCCGGCACATCACCACCAGATCGTCGACGTAACGGACCAGCGTCCCGTAAGCAGGTCTCCAGGCCCGGTCGAGCCGGTGCACGTAGACGTTGCAGAGCAGCGGGGAGACGACCCCGCCCTGCGGGGTGCCGGTGACCGCACGCCAGACCTGACCGTCCCGCATGACTCCCGCGCGCAAGATCACGCGCAGCAGCTTGGGCACGGCCCGGTCGCAGACCCGTTCCTGGACCGCCTGCATCAACTCCTCGTGCGGGATCGCCTCGAAACAATTGGCGATGTCCGTCTCGACCACCCACCGCTGTCCTTTGAACGACTCGTCCAGCAGGACTTGCAAGGCGTCCTGCGCCGCCCGCTTGGGTCGGAACCCGAACGAACACGGCAAGAAGTCGGCCTCGAAGATCGGCTCAAGCACGATCTTCAACGCCGCCTGCACGATCCGATCACGCACCGTGGGGATCGACAGCGGGCGCCGCTCGGTGCTGCCGGGCTTCGGGATGAACACCCGCCGCGCCGGGACCGGCCGCCATCTGCCGTCCTTAAGATCCGTGACCAGTTCGTCGAGCAGCCGGGTCACCCCGTACTGCTCCACCGCCTCCAGGTGACCCCGTCGATGCCGGCCGCGCTGTCATTGCGGCGCACCTGGCCCCAGGCCCGCCACATGACGTCCCTGCGCAGGACCTTGTCATGCAACGCGTGGAACCGACGTCCGGGATCGGCCTTGACGCCAGCGGAGAGCATCGCCGCCCGAGCCGCCTTCACAGCAGTTGGACGCACGTCTCCACCCCCTGGATCCTGGATCCGCTCCAGTGTGCCGGCTCAGGACGCGCCTGATGCCGAACGAGGTTCGTTGATCTTGGACGCACCGATCACGTCAACGCTGGCATTGCCGCGCGGTTGCAGAGGGCCCACGTCTGGTGGCTGCGGCGGAGTCACCCGAGACGGATTCGCGGGGGGACGCGGTCCAACAGCAAACACAACCGCCAAGGTCGCTGAACGTCTCCGCGAATCACTCGGCGGGTGCGGTGAGGTCCTTGTCCTCCATCTCCCATGCGTGGTCCATGACATGGAAGGCGCTGTGCCGGATTTGAAACGGCAGGTTCCACGATCGCATCCGCTTGCCCTCACCGGCGTTGTACGCCCGCATGGAGGCGACATACGTCTCTCGATAGTCACGCAGGCCCTTCGGCGTCAGCGCACCGCCCTCTGCTACCCGCAACCCCAAGCGCTTGGCGAAGTCCTCGCTCTCGGTGCGGATGGTGTGGCGGATGATCTGGTCGCGGTCGCGCCCACCGCCACGAGGGCCCTTGCGTATCTCCGCGGACACCCACGCCGCCACCGCGTCGAAGAACCCCCAGCACGCGCGGAGCAGCCCGATCTTGCGGTCGACTCGGCGTCATCCATCGGCTCGTGCTCCAGGCCCGAAGGAGAGAACGAAATGCCCCAGAAGTCCGTCGAGCCCGTGCCGACCCGGTCCTCGACGACCTCGAGAGGCCCGGCGGCGTCGAACTCGTCGGCCATGCCGGCCGCCACGGCGACCCGCCGGTACCGCCCGCGATACGACTCGAGCAGCTCCAGCGACAGCTCGGGGTTCCTCGCCCCCCGGCTCCAGCCCGGCCAGTCGACCGCAAAGGCCACCGTCTTCTTCCCCTTGGGCCCGCGCTCCAGGACGGTGCGAACCGGCATGCGCCGGATGCTACGCGCGTCCACAATCGTGTTCCACCGCGGTTGCGGACCGTGGCGCACCAACACCCGAACCGTGACCCGGGCAGGTGAAGCCCCCTCGGGCGGTGATCCTGGCGGGCTCCGACCTCACGCGCCGCGGCACGGTCCAGCGCCAGGCTCACGCCACCCCCCTCGCCCTCGCCCGGTCGTCCTCGGGAGCGGCGTCCAACACCCAGCCCGTGCTGACCCGGCGCATCCGCCGCGGGCCGGGTCAGCCTCTGAAGCGGCGGCGATCGCCGAGCCATGCCCACGCGCCCGCGGGACACCACGACCACGGACGCTTCCGGACCGGCGCGTTGAGCACTCGGCTTGGCCCCCGGTCCGAGCCCGCCTCCCCTCTTCCATGGAAGGGGATGCCTGAGTAGCGTGAAGCATCGCTCTAGGCGGGTCCCCGGTGTAAGGGCGGCTGCCATGCATCACTTCCGAGTTTCGCACCAGGTCCAGCTCGACTCGACCGTCTTGCCCCCAACGGTGTTGCGGCGCGCGGGTCGGGCAGCTACTGCTCCGGGGTCGGCGACCCCCACCACTTACGTTCGAGTGCCCTAGCTGGAGGAGTGCATCATGCGTGTTCGCACCCGAACCTCGGCTCGTCTGGCGGTCGCCGTGGCGGCGGCCGTATCCCTGGCAGTGGCGGGTGCGCCGGCGGCGTCGGCGACGCGCACCGCTGGCGGTATCGCCTCCCCCGCACTCGGCGCGCGCGTCGTCTTCGACGAGTACGGGGTCCCGCACGTGTACGCCGGCACGCTGGCCGGGCTGTTCTTCGGTGACGGCTGGGTCACCGGTGAGGAGCGGCTGTGGCAAGCCGACCTGGTGCGGCGCACCGCGACCGGCACGCTGTCCGCCCTCATAGGGCCGGGTGCCGGGAACAGCCACGTGCTGTCGGATGAGTACTTCCGCCAGTACACCGGCGGCACCGCCGGGCTGACCCGGCTCCTCGCCGGGCTCGACCGGTCCAGCCGGATCAGCGTGGATGCGTTCGTCGCCGGGTTGAACGCCGAGATCGCAGCGGCGGAGCACAACGGCACCCTGCCGCTGGAGTACACCGCAGTGCACGCCACGCCGCAGCTGTGGACCGCGCAGGACGTGCTGGCCAGCGGGATGCTGTCGGTCGTGCAGGTCGGCACGACCGGCGCGGACGAGCTGGCCAACGCCGCGGTGCTGCAGGACCTGGTGGCCAGGCTCGGCCCGGCCGCGGGGGGCCAGGCGTTCGCCGACACGCACTGGCTGGATGACCCGAGCGCACCCACGACCGTCCCCAGCGCGCCCGGTCGCAGCCACCCAGCAGCCAACCGCATCCTGACGGCGTCGGCCGGCACCCAGCTCGACCATGGCGCGGTGAACCGCACGCGCGCTCTGCTCACCGCGGCCGCGCAGCAAAGCCAGGCGCTCGGCTTCGGCGGCCCCGGACACTCCAACGCGATCGCGCTGGCCGGGCGGCTGACCCGCAGCGGGCAGCCGCTGCTGCTCGGCGGCCCCCAGATCGGCTACAGCACACCGCAGGGGTTCATGGAGCTGAGCTTGCACGGCGCCGGCTTCGATGCCACCGGCGTCACCCTGGCCGGTGTCCCCGGGGTCCTCATCGGCGCCGGGTTCGACCACGCCTGGACCGTCACCACCGGTGGCGACGACAACCAGGACCTCTACGTGGAGACCCTCGACCCGGTCGGCCACCCCGGCGCGTACCTTTTCGACGGTCAGTGGCGGCCGTACAGCTGCCGCACCGAGACGGTCCAGGTGGCCGGCGGCTCCCCGGTGACCTTCCCGGCGTGCGAGAGCATCCACGGCCCGGTGCTGAGCATGTCCGGCAGCACGGCCATCGCGCTGCGCGACGCGACCCGCAATCGCGTGGGGGACACGCTGCGGGCGTTCTTCGGCATCGACCAGGCCCACAACCTCAACCAGTTCGTCCGTTCCGCCCAGCGGGCCGGCGGCAGCCTCAACTTCACCTACGCCGACACCAAGGGACACATCGCCTACACCCACGTCGGACCGGTGCCCATCCGTCCAGCGTCGGACAACCGGTTCCTGCCGCACCCCGGCGACGGCAGCGACGAGTGGCTCGGGTTCCTGCCGACCAGCCAGCTGCCACTGGTAGTCGACCCGGCGCGGGGCTGGCTCGCCAACTGGAACAACAAACCCGAGCCAGGCTGGACGAACTCCAGCGACGGCTTCTGGCAATGGGGGCCGGTGCAGCGCGTCCAGGTGATCACCCGGCAGCTCGACCGCATCGCCCCCCACACGGCCACCATGGCAACCCTGGAACGCATCAACCAGACCACCGGGCAGACCGCCGAGACACCACCGGGGAACCCGGACGTGCTGGTGGTGCAGGCACTGCTGCGCCCGATGCTCGCCAACGTCGACCCCTCGACCGATCCCCGGCTGGCACCGGTCCTGGCGCTGCTGCGGTCCTGGGACCAGCAGCGGGTCGACCAGAACAGCGACGGCACCTACGACAGCCCAGCTCTGACGGTGTTCACCGCCTGGTATGCCACGTTCGTCACCCAGGTCCTGGTGCCCACCCTCGGCAGCCCGTTCGCCGTCGGCGGCGCCGACGAGAACACCACCGCCAACGTCGTCAGCCGCCTGCTGGCCGGGCACCGGGCCGCGCTGCCGCTGACCTACGACTACCTGCACGGCACGAGTCTTCACGCCGCCGTGACCAACAGCCTGGTGGCTGCGCTGGACGCGCTCACCGCCCGCTACGGCACCACCGATCGCAGCCGCTGGCTCACCAGCGACGTCACCATCTCCTGGGACCCGCTGGGCGCCGGCAGCGTGCCCAGCACCCCCTGGATGAACCGTGGCACCTACAACCAGATCCTCAGCCTGGACAAGGCCGGACCACGCGGTGAGAACGTGGTCGCCCCGGGTGAAAGCGGCGACGTGCGCAGCCCGCACTTCGCCGACCAGCTGAGCCTGTACGCGACCTGGCAGTACAAACCCATGTGGATCAGCCAGGCCGACGTCCAGGCGCACGCCACAACCGTCGAGATGCTCACGCCCTAACCGTCCGGCGTCATCCCGGGAGAGGTCAGCCGTCGGACGGCTGCAGGCACCGCCCTTTGGGCACCCACCAGCACACTGCCGCCGCCCGAGCCGGACCAGGCTGTTGGCTCGCCGCATGCTGACCGGCGCCGCCAACCGCTGCTGACAGCGCCCGGGCGCGTGGCCGCGCCGGGGTCAGTGGTGGAAGCTCCCCGCCGCTCGGCTGGTCCGGTGAGTCACCCGAGGGCGAGGCCGTGTCCTTCCAGGCCAGAGGCATGGTGCTCGCCCTGTGGGGACGCGAGCAGCTGGCCACCGACAGCGCGGTTCACGACCAAGGCGGCTGGGGCGGGGTGACGCTGGCGATCAACGTCGGCTCATCCTTGGAGGTGCTCGCCGTCCTCGCCCAGGCCCGGTCCGCGAGGGCGAGCATCGGACGCCCCGGCGTAGCCACGTTCAGGGGCGGGTACTCCGGGGTGTTCATCGACCCGGACGGCCACCCGTGGGAGGTGGCACACAACCCCGGCTGGGTCCTGCGAGCGGACGGGACGGTCTGGCTGCACTGAGAGACGCTGCCCGGCTGCGGACCAAGGTGTGGCCACCTCCGCTTCGAACTTCTCGTCCGCTCCCGACAAGGCACAGCGACTTGGAGCGGTGCTTCTCGATCGCACCACATCGGCCTGCGGGCCTGGTGTCGGCGAACGCGTGCGACCAAGTCAGGCTGCTGAGACCAAAGCGCTCGATGGTCAGGGCCAGCGGCACCGTCAGGCTGTGCTGTTCCGAGCAGTCGAGACCCTCAGCTCTGCCGCTGTCTGGGTGCGCCGGGTGCGGCGCTGTGGTTGTCTGACCCGGTGAGCGAGCAGTGGACGGCGCCTGCGGTCGATCGGGCCGAGCCGGACCGGGTGTGCGGCGAGCGCGCCAGCCTCGAGCAGTGGCTGGACTATCACCGGGCGACGTTGCTGATGAAGTGCGCCGGTCTGACTGCCGACCAGCTCAAGCGGCGCGCCGTCCCGCCATCGCGGCTGTCGCTGCTGGGGCTCGTCCGGCACATGACCGAAGTGGAGCGCTGGTGGTTCCGCATGCACGCCGCGTGGCAGGACCACGCCATGCCTTACGACCCAGATGCTGTGGGCCTCGACTTCGAGGACATCGAGGGCGCCGACGCCGCGGCCAACCTCGACGCCTACCGCGGCGAGTGCGAGCAGGCCCGCGCCGCCGTCGCCGGCCTCCCGCTGGACGCCGAAGTACCCAGCCGGGGGGATCACCCCGACCGCGTGCGCGACATCCGCTGGATCTTCGTGCACATGATCGAGGAGTACGCACGGCACAACGGACACGCGGACTTGCTGCGGGAGCAGATCGACGGCGCTACTGGCGACTAAAGCGGCCGCCCACGCAACCATGGCTTCAAGATCACCGAAGCCGTCGCCGTCAACCCGTCGGATAGCGCCGGAACTCGCGCTCGAGCATCACTTATGCGCGGATGCATTGAGGCGCTCAGTGGGGAAACTGAACCGATTTCAGGATAGGCAGGACGCCGTGTGATCCGCCGGGTCGGTCGCTGCGTGCCCGCCGGGGTCGCGAAACTCTGGTACCGAGCAGTTCGCCGCCTCGCTCATCGCGTCGACCGACCTCACCGATGTGGGCCACTTCGTCGACCAGCGTCTGCAGCGCCTCGAATCCGCAGGTCCGTCAAGTCCGTGCGCTGGCCAGTGATCAAGTCCCTGAGGAAGTCCGGGCCGTTGCCGCAGACCTTCCGGGCGCGAGGGGGTCCGGACGATGATGGTGTCGGCACGACGGTTCAGCGGCAAACGACAAAGGAGGCGACTCTGGGAGTCGAGGAGAACAAGGCGATTGTGCGGCGGTTCCTCGATGAGGTCGTGGGTCGCGGAGACATTGATGTCGTGAGCGAGCTGTGCACAACGGACGCGATGAACCACGCCGCAGCACCCGACCGGCAGCACGGCATCGAGAACATAAGAGCGGTCATGGCGTTCACGCGTCGCGCCCAACCCGACCAACGGTGGGTCGAACAGCACATGAGGTTGGTTGGGTCGGGGCTGGAAACGGAACGCATCAGCGTCACCGCGCCAGCCCCCGACCCAACCATGCTCGTGGGCAGCGCAGGGTCCTCACTCGGGCGTGGGTGGTGAGGCGGGCGGGGGTTTTGATCAGCTCGCGGCGCCATCGGGTGATGCCGATGTGGGCGGGGTGGTCGAGCAGCAGGTGCAGCCAGCGGGTCAACCTCACGGCGAGGAACGCGGTCATGACCCAGGCGGTGTTGACCGCGTGGTCCCCGGAGGCAGATGCCGTAGGGCGGCGCCGTGCTTGGCTTGCTTGAACAGTTCCTCGATGTCGGTGCGGTGCCGGTGCCAGTACTCGACCGCGCTCGCTTGGGCCGCGGTGGTGGTCTCGAGGTTGGTCGGGATGAACGAGTAGCTGTAGATCGTGTCGATGCTCGCGGTCAGTGCGAGGGCGAGCTGGCCCGGGGCCAGGGTCCGGCGGCGCCGGGCGCGGGGGTCGGCGCTGATGGTGTCCGCTCGGTGCTGGACTCGGCGCACGATGACTCGGGTCCCGGGCGGCCAGTCGGGGTAGGGGTAGTCCAGGGCGGTGACCTCGCCGTGGCGCATGTCGATCGCGGGGGTCCACGCGCCGGGGTCGATCCGGTCCAGCAGGGACCAGACCTTGGGTTGTCGTTGCTGCCCGAACGCGAAGTCAGCGCCCGCGGCCACGATCGAGGACGCGGTCGTCTTCGAGCAGTAGCCGATGTCGGCGCGGACCCGTGGCCGTGGCCGGCCCGGACCGGTGACCCCGGCCGCCGCGAGCCACCCAACGCCTCGGTGACCATGCCGAGGACCGGGGTGTGCGCGGTGGTCCGCGAGTTCGTCAACCGGGCCGCGGTCAGCAACCCGGCCTCGGCCCACGTCGCGGCATGGACCCACCCACTGAGCTGGCCCTGGTAGTTGTAGGTCACGGCCTGCTTCTTCTTGCCGTAGACCTCGATATCGGTCGCGTCCAGATCGATCGTGACCGGGCCCCGCAGGCCGCGCCGCGCCCGCGCCGAGGACATCCTCAGGACCCGGGCGGTCACCGGCGCGGTCGCGGCCGTGAGCGCCGCCCACTCCGGCTGCTCGAGCCGGCGCGCCAGGCCCGTGACCGGGCCCGACGCCGGCGTCGGGGACTCGGCGAAGGACTCCGCGACCCGATCCGTGCGACGGTGGCCCAGCCCGACGAGATGATCCGCACCGGCCAGCTGCGCGGCGGCCAACGCCAACGCGATCTGCCCCGGTGAGCAGCCCCGTCGCCGTGACTTGAACCCCGGCACCGCCGCGTCCAGTGCCGCGACCAGCCCGACCCGCTCCGCCAGCTCGTGGACCGCGAGCAACCCCGCCGACCCCGTCAACGACGGGTCCGGCGCGCCGACCCGAACCTGCTTCCGACCCCGGGGAATGCCTCGTAGAGTGCTCACCCAGAAGGTGCCTCTCTGTGATGACCGATTGAAGCTTCGCAACTCCAATTGTCATTGCCAGACAGGCACTTTCCTGTTTCCGGCACGCCCGATCCGACGCCTTACCCACGGACTCGGGTCAGAAGGGGGCGAAGGAAACCATGTTCGTCATCGGCTCGGGCGAGGACACGGAGGTTGTCGAAGTCGCAGCAACAGACATCCAGCTGTTAGCAGTCACGGGCCTCATCGTCGTCCTCGGACGGCCAGTTGCGCCATTTCAGACGGTCGTCACCAACATCGATGAGTTCGAGGCACTGGTCGACATCGACAGCGTCCGCAGACACGATGCTTCGCGTGTCCAGGTGTGTCCGCGGGGATCGAGGCGGGGACAGTCGTGCCGGGCGGCCGGTGCGTGTGTGCGGTCATGACCCCGCTGTGCGCCCCGGCGGGGACATCGCACGGGATGCGCCGAGGGCGAAGCACGGGCGTCAGGTACCTGGAGGGCTGTGCTGAACCCGCGGGGCGCGCGAGTGGACGCGCTCGCCCTGCGGCCCGAACAGGCTCAGGACCTCGGCGGACTGCTCACCGGTGCTGCCGAACCAGTGCGGCACCCGGGTGTCGAACTCGACCACCTCGCCGGGCCCCAGGACCCAGTCACGGTCGCCCAGCACGAGCCGCATGCGACCGGACAGCACGTAGAGCCACTCGTAGCCCTCGTGAGCGGTCAGTCGTGGCATGCTCTTGGTTTCAGGGATGACGATCTTCCAGCCTGCACCCTCCCGGCTGTCGCGTGAGCGGTAGCACCGTGCGTCCGTTCTTCCTGTGCGCCTTGAGACGGATCCGCGGGTCGCCGACCTCTGGCGCCCCGACCAAGTCGTCAAGCGGAACTCGATGGGCCTGGGCGAGCGGAAGCAGCAGCTCCAGGCTGGCGCGGCGCTGACCGTTCTCCAATCGGGACAACGTGCTCTTGGAGATGCCGGTCGCCTCGGCCAACTCGGTGAGAGTGACGCCACGCTGGGCGCGCAACTGCCTGAGCCGCGGACCGACCTGGTCGAGCGCCGCCGCGATCGTCGTGTCCTGCACCGGCCCATGACAGCGCACCCTTCCCGGAAATGGGGCTCTCCTGACGTATCCGTCTCGCTTTCCGCACATCTCGGCATAGGTTTCACGACGTGATGCCGTAGGCACTGTGCGGCACCTTGAGTAGGTCGAGCACCTGGGCTTGGATGCGCGTCAGCTCGGGAGCGAAGGTCTGCACGATCTGTCCGTTGCTGACGAGG
>DATCDE010000079.1 GCA_036510875.1 Actinomycetes bacterium | reverse complement strand
GCCGGCATCGTCAAGGTCTCCCTCGACAAGCCGATCACGGTCCGCTACAAGGCGGTCGGCCTGTCCTTCGCCTGGGGCGGCTCCCAGCCGTTCGTGTTCCGCCCGGTGTTCGACCCGGCCAAGGGCTACACGCTGGACATCCCCCAGGGGGCCGTGGTCGCCGACCCGCCGCTGGGCGACCTGCTGCAGGTGCTCGGCACCCGGGTCTCGCGCGACAACCCGGCGTACCTGGAGGTCGAGGTCGGGCTCAACGCCGACCTGGGCATCGTGCACATCGACAAGGCCAGGGTCCGGATGCGGCTGGACGCCCCGGAGCTGCCCCAGCTGACCGCGCTCGGCGCCGGCGTGGACGTGCCCGGCGTCATGCACGGCAGCGGATACCTGTCGGTGAACCCCGGGGACCTCTCGGGCAGCCTCGACCTGTCGCTGGACTCCCTGCAGGTCCGCATCATGGCCTCGCTCAAGGTGGTGACCGACCCGGTCACCGGCGTCTTCGTGGGCCTCGAGGTGGACTTCCCGGTGCCGATCGCGCTGGGCTCGTCCGGCCTGGGGATCTTCGGGTTCCTCGGTGCGGTCGGCGTGAACATGAAGCGGTTGGAGAACCCGGCGGCCGCCGTGCCGGCGCTGGACTGGCTGGTGGGCACCGAGCACGGCAACCCGATCGACGCGGTGGGCTGGGGAGGGTCGGCCGGCTCGTTCGCGCTCGCGCTCGGCGCGCTGCTCGGCACGATGGACGGCGGCTTCATCGTGCACCTCAAGGGTGCGCTGCTGCTGGAGCTGCCAGGACCGCGGCTGCTGCTGATGATGCGCGCAGACCTGCTCTCGCTGCCGCCCGCGCTCGACGACAACAACGCCCAGGCGACGTTCCTGGCGGTCGTCGAGCTCAGCCCGGACGGGCTGACCATCGCGCTGGTCGCGGAGTACGACATCGTCGAGCTGCTGCATATCAAGGTGCCGCTCGCGGCCGGATTCCCGTTCACCGACCCGCAGAACTGGTACGTCGACCTCGGCACCTGGAACGACCCGGTCACCGTGCAGGTGTTCACGGCGCTGTCCGGCAGCGGCTACCTGATGCTGCACGGCAACGGGATCGCGCTGTCCAACCCGCCGCTGCCCGACGTCCCCACCGGCGGCTTCACCATCGCGGCCGGCGCGCACCTGTCGTTCGTGTGGGGCAGCGAGTCGATCGGCCTGTACCTGAAGGTGGCCGGCGGGTTCGACGTCATCGTCTCGTTCGCGCCGTTCGCGCTCGGCGGCAAGATCGTGCTGTCCGGGGAGCTGCGGCTGTTCATCATCAGCATCGGCGCCTCCGCCGAGCTGGACGTGCACTCGGGCCGGCAGGAGCTGCCCGACGGCACCGTGGTGGAGCACACCTACGCCCACGGCCAGATCTGCGGCGAGGTCGACTTCTTCTTCTTCAGCGTCTCCGGGTGCGTTAACTTCACCCTCGGCGACGACAGTGTCCCGACGCCGGACCCGCTGCCGCTGGTGAGCGGCGTCTCGCTGGTGAGCCGGTCGCCCGCCCTCGTCGAGGGCGGCGGGACCGACCGGGCCATCGACGGCAAGATCGCCGAGGCGAGCGAGAGCGGGGCCGGGCCGTCGGTGCCGCTGGACGCGATCCCGGTCCTGCACTTCGACGTGACGCCCAACCTGGTCGGCGGCTTCGGCGTGGGCATGGACCCGGGTCCGGCCACGCTGGTCGGCGCCCCCGGCGGCACGGCCAACCCGTGGGTGAAGCGAGGCCGCCGCTGGTGGCGGTACTCGGTCGAGTCGGTGACCCTGCACGGCGGGCTGAGCGCCGGCGGCCGCCCCGCCGTGTGGTGGGTCCGGACCCCGACCGGTGACCGGCTGCTCGGGGCCAGCCTGGCGCTGCTCGACTGGCTGCCCGACCCGACGCCGCGCGTGGTCCCGTACGGTCAGCAGCTGACCACCGACGTGCACGAGCGGTGGGGCACCGTCTGCGACGACGTGGCGAAGCCGGCGCCGGTGCTGTGGACGTTCCACGACAGCCCGGTCGGACCGTCGGCGGGCGGCTGGCAGCTGGCCGGCGTCCCGTGGCCGGACGACCCGGGAACCGTGCGGTCGACCCCGCCGCCGCTGGGGCTGACCGTCACCGAGCGTTGGCGCTGCGGTGACGCCGACGCCGACCGTCGCCGCGGGATCCTCGCCGCCCGCGTGGTCGGTGGCACGGTTCCCTGCCAGGACAAGCCGGGGCGGGTCGGCCAGCGGCCCACGGCGGCCATGCTGCCGATGCTGTCGCACGCCCAGCCGACCACGGTCGATGTCGCGTCGATGGCCACGGTCGCTGACCTGGTCGGCGCGGGGACGGCGCTGGCCGACGTCAGGGCTGCACTGGCCACCCGGGCGCACGTCGCCGGGCCCGTGGCGGGCCAGGACGAAGGCTGCCCCGGGCGGATCCTGCGCTCCCCGCAGGGGGATGGCAGGGTCCCGATCCAGGCCGGCGACCCGAAGGGGGCGACGGAGGTCGAGGCCGCCTGGAAGGCTCGCGGGTTCGCTCCCGGACCGCTCGTCGACGCGGTGGAGATCACCGCGGCCGGTGGGCTGTCGCAGCTGAGGGCGCTGCTCATGGTCTCCGAGCGGATGCTGCAGAAGGGCCTGGTCGCACGCTTCCTGGACGCCGACGGCGCCGAGCTGGGCACCCGACCGGTGACGAGCGCCGACCTTCTCGGCACGGTGGGTGCCCCGGCCCGATGGATGGACGCCGCCGGGCCGTGGCGTGACCCGGTCGTCCGGGCGGTGCTCATCGGCAACCAGGTCGCGGCGTCCCAGCAGCAGGGTCACCTGTGGGTGTTGCTGCAGACCGACCTGCCCAAGGACACAGTCACCGTCGAGCTCGGCATCGACCCGCGCCTCGACCGACCGGCCGGCACCGGACCGCGCGCCGTCGCGTTCTACGTGGCCGTCGTCGAGGGGCTGGGCGTGGCCGAGCAGCTGCGCTGGTCCTTCGACGAGAGCACGCAGACGTCGAACGTCCAGGCGCTGTCCACGGCGCTGACCGCGGAGCCGGACGACTACGCGCTGCTGACGCCGGGCACTCAGTACCAGGTCGACGTCCGGTGGAACGCGTTCACGATGGACCAGGACGCGCAGCCGCAGATCACCGACGCGGGAACCGCGGCGACGGCGAACCCGGTCACCCAGTCGTTCTTCTTCAGCGGGGACGGGCCGACCGAGGTGCCCGGCCGGCTCGACCCGTGGGTGCTGGCGACCGCGCCGGGGCCGGACGAGAAGGGCGTGTTCTGCGACGACCCGGTGCGGATCACGTTCGCCACGCAGAGTGTGGCGCGGCTGTTCTCCGAGTACGGCGACACCCTGCAGCTGGTCCTGCGGTCCGCGTCCGGGCGGCACCCGAATCCGGACGGCACGTTCACGACGGGCTCGCCACCGGTGCCGGTGGCGCTTCAGCCGCAGGTCCTGGGCACCGGCGGCCTGCGCATCCGTACCCCGTGGGAGGAGGCGGCCTCCGAGCTGGCCGACGGGCTGCCGTGCGTCGACATCTCCGGGACGAAGGACGAGCACGTCGCTGTGGAGATCCCGTTCCCGCTCGACGAACGGACCGACTACCTCGTCGACGTCGAGCGGGTGGGCCCGGACGGCACCGTGCGGGTGTTCCGCCGCGGGTTCACCACCGGGCAGTTCCGCAGCCTGGCGGCGTACGCGCAGTTCCTCGCCTCGGCCCGGCTCGAGCACCGGGCCGTGCCCACCCCAGCGGCGCTGACCGGCCTGCCGACCCAGCCGGCCGGCGAGGCACTGGACGACGCCTTCCGGGCGGCCGGACTGCCGACCCCACAGGTGCCCCGGTTCCCCCTCGTCACGGTGTTGTGGAGCCAGGACCCGCTGCCCCAGCCGGTCGCCGTCGTCCTGGACTCCGCCGATCCGCTGTGGCGTTCGCGGCCGGTGCCCACGCGGGTGACCGGCCCGGTCGACCCGCTCGACCCCACCCATCACTGGTGGGCCAGCGTCGACACGGACTGGCTCGGCCTGACCACGGGCGGCGGTGCCCCGGTCACCCGGGTGGTCCGCGGCGCGGGTGACCAGCGGGCCGTGATTCTGCTCGGCCCCGGCGCTCGCGGCACCGAGCTGGTGCTCGGCCTGCACCAGGCCGCGGACCCGGTGTCCGGTCAGGCGGCCGTCGACATCGGGTGCGGCCGGGCGACGTTCGACCGTGCCCCATGGGAGGACCTCGAGCCATGAGCACTCGATTCGCGGACCCGTGGCTGTTCCACGCGGAGGGGACAGTGGTCAGCTGGCCGCTCCTGGCCCGGCAGGTGGTCGCCGCCCAGACGCCGGGGGCCGAGGATCTGCTCAAGCACGCCGCCGAGGCGGGGACCCAGGTGCAGCTGCGCTGGGCGGTGTCCGACAAGCAGGGGTTGCCGCCGGCCCCGTTCACGGTCTGGACCCGCCGGCCGCACACCAAGCTGCGGAAGCTGGACTACCGGTCCTGGGGCTCCACGGTCGTCGGGGTGGGTGGCACCGAGGTCGGCTGGGGCGGGACGCCGATGGCGTCGGTCACCCTGCAGATCACGGTGGACGACCCCACCCGGGCCGCGGTTGCCCTCGGGTTCATGACGCTGCCCGCGGTCGAGAGCCTTGTCGCCGTGGCCAGCCAGCCGGCCGGGTCCTCGACGGTGTCGCTGACCCTGCGGGCGGGTGCGCTCATCACCGCCTTCGTGGTCAACGGGTCGGTGACTGCGGTCACCGGCGAGACCCTGGCGGACGCCGTCAACGACCGGGCCTGGGAGCAGCTGGAGCGAGTCGGGCTGCCGGTGGTGAAAGGGGACTGGCCCAGCGGGGGATACGACACCTCACCCCAGGGCCTGGTGAGCGCGCCCACCGACCCGGTCAGCGCCGCCGTCGAGCGTCTCAAGCGGGGTGCGCCCGCGTTCGGCTGGTGGCCGGCCACCCAGACCGGGCATCCGGCCCCACCGTGGGGCGCCCCCGACCCGTCCGCGTTCGTGGCCGAGGCTCGGTCCGGTCTGCTCGGTGAGGTCGCGGCCCTGTTCATTCCCGGCGTCGCGCCGCAGGCGCAGGCCGTCGTCCAGCTGCAGGTCACCGGCATGGTCGCCCCGACCCAGGACGGCCGGACGGTGCCGGCCAACACCACGAGCACGCACTACCCGCTGGCCACGCTGCAGCTGGGCACCTCCAGCGACCCGTTCGCCGCGCTCGGGCTCGGCTTCGGCACGGCCTACCCGTTCCAGCAGCAGGCCGCCGTCGGCGACCTTCCCGGGGTGGACTACCTGGTCACGGCGGGCTACCCGCACGGGCTGAGCGGGGCGGGCGGCCCCGAGACCAGCGCCGCCTTCGTGCCGGCCCCCGGCCGGCGGGCGGCCGCTGCCCCGATCTCCGGCCTTGCCGCCGCGCTGGCCGGGCTCGTCGGCCCGGCGGTCCGCGACGGCGAGTGGCGGGAGACGGTGCGGCTGTCCTGGGACCGGGTCGAGCCGACGGCCGGCCTCGGCCGTCCGAGCGCGCACGCGCTGTGCCGGTTCGACCAGGCTGCGGGCTCGCCGGCCGAGGCGCTGCTGGAGAAGCGGGACAGCGGCGGATGGCGCCCGGTGGCGCCGACCCCGCGGCCGCTGCCGCACCCGCCGCACCCGATCGGCTCGTTCTCGGACCGCATCGATTGGAGCACCCAGGCCGAGCCGATCCCGCTCGGCAGCGGTGGCCGGCACGTGGGCTACGGAGTGGCCGTCGGCGACCTCTACGGCGTCTGGTCGCCGTGGCGCGACGTCACCTGGGACGGCGGCGAGCCGCCGCCGCCGGCGCCGCAGGTCGTCTCGGCCCGGCTGGACACCAGCTACACCGGCTCGACCACGTGCCCGTCGACCCTCGAGGTCCATCTTGCGGTCGACTGGAGCGTCCGCACGCCGTCGTCGGTGACGGTGCTCGGGGTGCTGGTCCCGATGGCCGCGGCGAACAGCCTGCTGCCGGCGGGGACGACGGCGCTCGGGCCGGCGCCGGCGGGGGCCAGCCGGCACGACGTCGTCCTCACGGTCGGCGCCCCCGGCCCAGCCGACGGGCTCGTCGTCCCGGCGGGGGCCAGCGTCGACTACCTCGACCGGACCGCGCAGGACGTGGTTGCCGCGCCGGGCGATGCGCTGCAGGGGGCGGAGATCAGGCACTACCGGCTGCGCCTGCCGCTGGACCTCGACTTCGGTGCGGCCGGGCACTACGCCCTCGCGCTGTGGGCGCAGGAGGTCGACAGCGTGCGGACCGGCTCGCCCGGGGCGGCCCCGGTGGTGGCGCGCGTCTCGACGCCGGTCCCGATGACCGTGACGTTCCCGCCGCTGCCGGTCGTGCCGCTGGGCAGCGCACCGGACGCTGCGTCGCTCAGCCACGGCCGGATCAGCTGGCCGGCGTTCGCCGGGGCCGCCACCGTCACCGTCTGGGCCTGCCCGGAGACGGCCCTGCGCAACGCCGCGGGGATCGGCCCGATCGCGGCGGGCGAGCCGCTGTCGGTCCGGTTCGTCGAGCTGCTCGCGGCCTACGACGGGCTGGACGCCACCCGGCAGCGGTCGGTGTTCCGCCGGGAGACCCAGGTCGACGGCACGGCCACCGACGTGCAGGTGACCCTGCCACCCGGGTCCGACGAGATCGTGCTGTACGCCGTCACCGCCACGAACGCGGGCAACGTCGAGTCGGCCTGGCCGGCCACGTCGGACCAGCTGCGGGCGTTCGCCCGCCCGCGCCTCGTGGCGCCGTCCACCCCGGAGCTGGTCGCGGTGGACGCCGGTGGCGGTGCCGCCACGGTCACCGTGACCGTGGGCGGAACCGTGGCGCCGGAGCGGGTCCAGGTGTTCCGGACCCAGGTGGGCGGCGCGGCGACCTCGGTCGACCTGATGGGGCCGGCGGTGGCCGAGTCGACGTCGTTCACCCAGGGTCCGGACGGTCGCTGGTCGGCCGTGCTGACCGACACGCCGGGCAGCTCGTGGCGCACCACCTGGTACCGCGCGGTGGCCTGGGCGCCGGACGTGCCCACCAACGGCGTGGCCGGCGTCCGGTCCGACGGGTCCACCCCGTTCCCGCTGCTGGCCGCGCCGGAGACGGCACCCGACGTGTCGGCGCCGGCGGTCAGCTTCTGGGGCAGCGACCGCGACGGGGTGCTCGCGACCTGGTCGACAGACGTCCCGCCGCAGGCCGGCCGGTTCGGCCCGTCGACGGTACGGGTGCGGGTCGCCCGTACCCTCGCCGCGCCCGCGGACCCGCCCGCAGTGGACCGGGAGGCGCGGCTCGACCAGCTCGCCGTGGACCCGGGCGTTGCTCCACCTGCCACCGTGACGGGTGGAGTCCTGCAGCGGTCGCTGCGCAACGCCGGGCGCACGCCCATGCAGCTGTGGCTGCGCCGCTCCGACCCGTCCGACCTGATGACGCTGATGGTCACGGTGACCGACCCGCTGGGCCGCTCGACGTCGGTCGAAGCCTCGATCCCCGCCGTCCCGCCGGACCCACCACCGGACGTGACCCTCGGCGTTCCGACGCTGCTCGCGGGCGGGGTCGCCGTGCCGTTCACCAGCCAGGTGCCGCTGACGCCGGTGCTGGACGGCGCCTACACGGTCGACGTCTACGCCGCGCACCCCCTCGTGCTGCCGCCGCACCCCGTGGTCGCCCAGCCGCTCCTGCAGCAGATGGTGCCGCCGCTCCCACACCTGGCCCAGCTTCCCGCGGTGTCGCCGCATCTGCCGGGGCCGCACCTCCCGCCGCCGCACTTCCCGCCCGCGCGGCCGTTGCACCTGAGGGTCGCGGTCCCCGACATCCCGATGATCGTCTCCGCGGCGGACATCCCGCCGGGGACCACGATCGGGGTCTTCCGCTCCGCGTTGGCCACCCACCCGCCGCACTACGTGGTGGTCGCGGCGCTCACGTCACCCGTGTCCGTCCGCGTGGTCGTGACGGCACCGGACGGCCAGAGCGCCCAGGCCACGGTCACCGCCTGAGGCGGGACAGCAGTCGATCGACCTGGGTCAACGCGTCCACCACCGAGACGGCGGCCCGCGGGCCGCCGTCCGGCAGCTCCCAGCAGTCGATCGCGACGAGGGGCACGCCGGTGCGCACCGCGAGCGCGACCTCCGACAGCGTGCCCCAGGAGCAGCCCACCGCGACGACGACGTCGGCGGACCGCACGAGCAGCCCGTTGCGCAGCTCGCCCAGCCCGGTGGGCAGGGCGAACGTGTGCGCCGGATCGGCCTCGGCCCGGTCCAGCCCGGGCAGGATCGCGATCGACGTCCCGCCGGCCTCCGCGACGCCGGACGCCGCAGCGGCCATCACCCCGCCGTGCCCTCCGGTGAGGACCACGACACCTCGCTCGGCCAGCCCCCGACCCAGGGCCCGCGCCGCCGCGACCTGCTCGTCGGTGGCCGAGCCGGGCCCGATGACGGCCACGTATCGGCGGGTGGCGGCCGCAGCGTGCTCGGTCATGGCCGGCCGTCCTCAGGCTCCACAAAGGTGGCGTTTCGCAGCATGATGCGGGAGAGGGACGCCGAGAACCCGGGCGTGACGTTGGCCGGAGTCGGGTCGACGCTCACGAGACCACCCTAGGGGTCGGCCGATGTCAGGCAACCGGTACAGCAATTCTGGCATGGTGATGTTCAATCTGTGCAATCTGTTCGCTTGGAAGTGGACAGGTTGTGCACCGCCTGGACTGGCGTCATCATCGGGCTACAGTCGACGAAGGGGACCCCGATGATCAACGCCGAGCCGTACAAGATCAAGGCTGTCGAGCCCCTGCGCCGGACCACCCGGGCGCACCGCCAGGCGGCCATGGATCAGGCCGGGTACAACACCTTCCTGCTGCACAGCGACGACGTCTACATCGACCTGCTCACCGACAGCGGCACCTCGGCGATGAGCGACCGGCAGTGGTCCGCGCTCATGCGCGGCGACGAGGCGTATGCCGGCTCGCGGTCGTTCTACGCCCTCGAGGACGCCGTCCGGGAGATCTACGGGTTCAAGCACGTCGTGCCCACCCACCAGGGCCGCGGAGCCGAGCACCTGATCTCGAAGATCCTGATCAAGGAGGGGCAGTACGTCCCGGGCAACATGTACTTCACCACCACCCGGGCCCACCAGGAGCTGGCCGGCGGCGTCTTCGCCGACGTCATCATCGACGAGGCGCACGACCCGACCGCCCAGCACCCGTTCAAGGGCAACGTCGACGTGGCCAAGCTGCAGCGGCTGATCGACGAGGTCGGACCGGCCGGCATCGCCTACGTCAACCTCGCGGTCACCGTGAACATGGCTGGCGGGCAGCCGGTGTCGATGCAGAACATCCGCGAGGTCAGCGAGCTGTGCCGGCGGCACGACATCCTGCTGTGGTCCGACGCCACCCGCTGCGTCGAGAACTCCTACTTCGTCGCCGAGCGCGAGGAGGGCTACCAGGGCAAGCCGGTCGCCGCGATCCTGCACGAGATGATGTCCTACTTCGACGGCTGCACGATGTCTGGCAAGAAGGACGCGCTGGTCAACATCGGCGGCTTCCTCGCGATGAACGACGAGTCGATCCTGCAGCGGGCCCGTGAGCTGGTCGTGCTGTACGAGGGCATGCCCACCTACGGCGGGCTCGCCGGTCGGGACATGGAGGCCATGGCCCAGGGCATCCTGGAGATGGTGGACGACGACTACATCGCCCACCGCATCCTGCAGGTCCGCTACCTCGGCCAGCAGCTGCTGGACGCCGGCATCCCGATCGTCGAGCCGATCGGCGGCCACGCGGTGTTCCTGGACGCCCGGCGGTTCCTGCCGCACGTCGACCAGGAGCTGTTCCCGGCGCAGGCGCTGGCCGCGCAGCTGTACATCGACAGCGGCGTCCGCTCGATGGAGCGGGGCATCGTCTCCGCCGGCCGGGACTCCAACACCGGCAAGAACCGTCACCCGGCGCTCGAGCTGGTGCGGCTGACCATCCCGCGCCGGGTCTACACCGACCGTCACATGGACGTCGTCGCCGAGTCGGTGCGCACCCTGTGGACCGAGCGCGAGGAGATCCGCGGCCTGCGCCTGGTCTACGAGCCCCCGACGCTGCGGTTCTTCAACGCCCGGTTCGAACCGATCGCCTGATCCCGGGGCACGATGGACGGCGTGCCGCACCGCCGCCGTCCTCGTCGCTCGCCGGCCCTCACCCTGCTCGTCGTCGCGTCCCTGGGCCTGGCGGCCTGCGCAGCGACGACCCCGACCAGCACGCCCGCACCCTGGACCAGCACGACCGTGTCGGCCACGCCGTCCGCTGCGTCCACGGCCGTGGCGCTGAGCGCCAGCCACCCGTGCGTCGGCGCGGCGGTACCGGCGCGCTGGCAGCACGTGGTCTGGATCGTCATGGAGAACAAGGCCGCGGGTGACGTCCTCGAAGCCCCGAGCGCGCCGGGGGAGACCGCGCTGGCCCACGCCTGCGCCAGCGCCTCGGACTACCGGGCCCACACCCACCCGTCGCTGCCGAACTACCTGGCGCTGACCTCCGGCAGCGCGCACGGCGTGCGGGACGACGCCGTGCCGTCGGCGCACCCGATCAGCGGCTCGTCGCTGTTCAGCGAGCTGGCCGACGCCAGGAGCAGCTGGGGCGTCTACGCGGAGAGCATGCCCTCGCCCTGCTTCGGGACCGCGGCCGGCACCTACGCGGTCAAGCACAACCCGGCCGTCTACTACACGAACCTGCGGTCCACCTGCGCGCAGCACGACGTGCCGCTCGGAACGCCGACGTCCGGGGCGTTCGCCGACGGGCTGCGCGCCGGCAGCCTCCCCGCCTTCTCGCTGGTGGTCCCCAACACCTGCAACGACACCCACGACTGCCCGGTCGCGACCGGCGACGCCTGGCTGACCACCTGGCTGCGGACGATCCTGGACAGCCCGACCTACCGGGCCGGGCGCACCGCCGTGTTCGTCACCTGGGACGAGGACGACTCCTCCGGCAGCAACCGGGTGGCGCTCATCGCGGTGGCGCCGTCCATCCGGCCGGGCACCGTCGCCACTGAGGCGTTCGGCCACCTGTCGCTGCTGCACACGACCCAGCAGCTGCTCGGCCTCGAGCCGCTGCTCGCCGCCTCCGCGCCGTCCATGCGCGCGGCGCTGCACCTGTGACCCGTCAGGCCGAGGAGGGGGGTTGGCGGCCGAAGGCGTCGAGGAGCGCGCCCGGCCGGCTGGGGGCGGGGAGCGGGGGGAGCGCGCCGGGACGCAGCGAGGTCCCCTCGGAGCCCCGGATGAGCCGGCCGATCCGGCCGGTGTCCTCGGCCAGCACGACGCCCAGCGCCGCGGCACCGACGAGGACGAAGGCCAGCCCCACGCACCTCGAGACCAGGGCCATGGCCACCCCGAAGAACCCGAACTGCTGCTGGCTCGCGATGATGTTGCGCGGCAGCCACACCGCGGCGCCGATCCCGTACAGGGCGGACCCGACCGAGGTGATGATGGCGCCGGGGAGCAGCACCCGCCAGCGGAGCTGGCTCGGCAGCATGACGCAGTGCGTCCACCACCGCAGGGCGATGGACCCGGCCGCCGCCAGCACGGTCAGCGCCCCGGGCAGGGCCCAGCCGTGCAGGACCCGTCGCAACCCGCCCATGAGCGCCATCAGGACGATGACGCCCACGACCCAGGCCAGGCCGGTCAGCGGCCGGCGCCGGTCTCGGATGGGCGGACGCCGCCAAGCCCGCAGGTAGAGCCGCTGGAGTGCGGTGGTGATCGTGGTCGCGTAGAAGAGGGTGACCAGCAGCCGGATCAGGCTGGTGGCGGACCTGGTCTGGGCACCCGTCGTCAGGGTGGCCTGCACCACCTCCAGGGACGTTCCCGAGAGTCCCAGCCGGTGCACCAGCGACGAGGCCAGGCTGCGCCGCGGCTGATCCGGGAGGTAGGCGGCCACCACGACGAGCGCTGGGAGGAAGGCCACGAACGCCTTCGCGGCGAGGGCCACTGACCGGTCGACGAACTCCATCTCGAGCAGCCGGTCCCACCACCGACCCGGCAGTGACGCCGCGAACCAGGACAGCAGCCGGTCGATCTGCCTGCGGGCGTCCGCCCGGAGATCACCGATGCCCACCCCTGCCGGTCGTGGAGGCCGCAGACCGCCCCTCTCGCCCAGCGTGTCCGGGTGGCCGAGTCGGAGCATCCTTCTCCCGGGATGAGCCGGGGCGCGGCTGAGGGTCCTTCTACCCTCACCACCGTGGCGGGTTCCGGCCATGCTGAGCCTGGAAGGCTCTGACCATGGGCGAGTGGACGGCGTCAGGAGCGGGCGAGCTGTCACCGGAGATCGGCCCGCCGCCCGAGTCGTACCGGTGGCTGGACGCAGCCCCTGACCTGGTGTGGGTGCTCACCCTTGACGGTGTGTGCTTGTACGCGTCGGCGGCCGCGCGCGAGCTGCTGGGGCTGCCTCCGTCCCGCCTGCGCGGACGGCCCCTGAGCGAGGTGGTAGACCCAGAGGACCTGGGCTCCCTCAGCCGGTTCAGGGACCAGCTGTTCAGCTCGGGTGAGCCGGCCCGGTGGGTGCACCGACTTCGTGCCACCGAGGGTCGCGTCGTCTGGGTGGAGAGCTCCGGTCGGATGGCCCGCTGGACCAGTGACGAGGCCGTGATCGTGCTGGTGTCCCGCGACGTCGGCGGCCGGGTGGAGACCGAGCGGCTGGCCGCTGTTGCCGAGCGACGCCGCTGGCTGATCCTCGACTCCCTCCGTGAGGGCGTGATCGTCTTCGACGGGGACCTTCGGGTGCTGTTGATGAACCGGGCCGCCGAGCTCATGCTGCAGCGGGACCGCAGCGCGACCGTCGGCACGACCTGGGAGGTCCGTGGTGGGGTCGACGAGCACGGCGCCGCGCTGCCCAGGCAGGAGCTGCCAGTTCTGAAGGCCCTGGCCACCGGAGTGGCCCAGAAGCGCAGCCTGGCCATCAGGGGGGCGGACGGCGCTCCGGTGTACCTCACCGTGCGGGCCATCCCGATCGGGCTCGAGGGCGGCGGGGCGGCACGCGAGGTGGTCGCCCTCCTCGAGGACGTCGGCGGACCGCGCCCGGTGGAGCAGGCCGAGGCGGGTCGGACGCTACGCGATCTCCCGAGAGTGGTGGAGCACCAGCCGTTGACCGCCAGAGAGCTGGAGGTGCTGGCGCGGCTGGCCGCTGGCCGCGACGTCAAGGAGATCGCCGGCGAGCTGCAGATCAGCGAGCACACGGTTCGCGGTCATGTGAAGGCGATCCTGCAGAAGCTGCACGCCCGGTCCCAGCTGCAGGCGGTGGTCATCGGGCTGCAGACCGGGCTGCTGCGGCCCCAGCCGTACCCCCGATCCGAGGGGTGAGCCGGACGGTGCCCGCGGAAAGGCCCCCCATCTGGGGCTGGGGGATGCGGGCGGGTGACGTCATCCTGGTCACTGGGTGCGGGGTTCCGCGGACTGCTCGGGGAGAGTGACCGACCGATGATGCCCTTGGCAACACACCGGGAGGTCCTCGCAGTCGAGGAGCGGCTGATGCAGGAGTTCGGCTCGCAGGTGCCAGCGGGTTGGGTGATCCGGTGCGTGCAGAGCTGCCTTCGCGCTCAGCTCCGTTCCGGCGCTGACGGGCCGGTCGTGCCAGCCGTCGAAACCCTGGCCCGGGCGCGGTTGGGGGGTACCGCGCTCGGGCCGGGGCAGCTCGGAGCAGCCTGACTCGGACCCGCCGGTCAGCCGGACGTCGATCCTGACGTCGGCTGGGTGAGGTCGTACACCGTGACCCCGCCCACCGTCGCGGCGGTGAAGTTGGCCTCGACCCACTGGCTGATCTGCGGGGTGTCGCTGCTACCACCGTTCTGGGTGCCGAACCCGCCGCCCCCGCCGAGGAAGTAGTGGACCTTGCCCTCGGCGACGTACTGCTGGAACAGCGCCAGCGTCGGGAACGGGTCGCTGCCGTTGAACCCGCCCAGCGCCATGACCGGTCGGTCGGTGGCCAGCTGGTAGCCGGCCGACTGGTTGGCCCCGACCGTGGCGGCCACCCACGTGTAGCTGTCCGCATCGTGCAGCAGCAGCGACACCAGCGCGGAGCTGGGCGTGCTCGCGTCCAGCAGCCCGCCGGCGCCACCGGTGCGCGTCGTCCCGGTCGCCCCGCCGGGGCCGAAGCCCTGCGGCCCGGTGGGCGGGGTCAGGCCCTGAGCGGCCGGACCGCCCTGCGGGAGGGCGCCGCTTAGCGGGAAGGTGCCGCCCT
>DATCDE010000078.1 GCA_036510875.1 Actinomycetes bacterium | reverse complement strand
GGGCCCGCCGGCGCCGCGCCAGACCCACTGCACTCCCGGCCAGCACGACGCCCACGCCCGCCAGCAGCGGGACTGTGGCACGCGTCGTCAGCGGTCGGGCCGCCGGACGGGCCGCCGGACGGGTCGCCGGACGGGTCGCCGCCCGGAGCCACCAGGTCTGGTCCGCCGCGGGCCACCGGGGGTGCGCCGCCGCCGGGCGTGGCCGCGCCTGAGCCCGCGGTCGAGAACGGCAGCAGCCGCACCCGCGTCGGCCCGAGCAGGGTGAGCGGGTCCAGGTACGTCGTCCCCCGCAACAGGCCCCAGTGCAGGCAGGCGCGCCCATCGCAGTGCACGACCGCTGGCTCCAGGACGCCGATCGGCTCCCCGGCTGCCACCTGGTCGCCCACCGAGACGGTCGCGGTGACCGGCTCGTAGGTGGTGGGCAGCGCCCCGTGCACCACGACGACCACGCCCCGCCCGGCCAGGGGCCCGGCGAAGCCCACCTGCCCCGCACCGGCGGCCCCGACCACGGCCCCCGCGACCGCCAGCAGGTCGACACCTCGGTGCCGCCAGCCAGGGCTGGTCCGGCGGGTCGAAGCGGCCGACCACGGCGACCGGCACCGGTGGGACCCAGGTGTCGGCCGCGGCGGACCCGCCGCCCCAGCCGGCCACCGCGGCCAGCAGGGCCGTGCCGACCGCCCAGCCCCGCCAGCCCACCGCGAGACACCGGTGGACCGCCCGGTCCGTGTGCTGCGTCGTGCCGACCACGGTGGCGCAGCGCCGAGGCGAGGGGTGGGCCGCGCTCGTCGGCTGTGCACGGCGCCGGGCTGGGGACGGCGGCCTTCGCGGTTCGCTCCCGCCCTGCGTCGCGTAGACTGCTCCCCGACCGGCAGCCATGTCGGCCAAATTCGCACGCCCTCCCGCGGGCCAGCACGGCCGCGGGCGGCCGCTCGGTCCCTCGCCCGCGGGGGAACCGGCCGCGAGCAGGGCGTCAGGGGCACCCGGGCACCCGCCCGGATGCTGGAACCGAGCCTGCGCCCGTCCGGGCGCGTGAGGAGTGCCACGGCCATGGCCGTCGTCACCATGAAGCAGCTGCTCGAGAGCGGCGTCCACTTCGGGCACCAGACCCGCCGGTGGAACCCGAAGATGAAGCGGTTCATCTTCACCGAGCGCAACGGCATCTACATCATCGACCTGCAGCAGTCGCTGTCCTACATCGACCGCGCGTACGACTTCATCAAGGAGACGGTCGCGCACGGCGGGTCGGTCATGTTCATCGGCACTAAGAAGCAGGCCCAGGAGGCCATCGCCGACCAGGCCACCCGGGTCGGCATGCCCTACGTGAACCAGCGCTGGCTGGGCGGCATGCTCACCAACTTCTCCACCGTGCACAAGCGGCTGCAGCGGCTCAAGGAGCTCGAGGTCATCGACTTCGACGACGTCTCCGGCTCCGGCATCACCAAGAAGGAGCTGCTCGTCCTCAAGCGCGAGAAGGACAAGCTGGAGAAGACCCTCGGCGGTATCCGCGACATGCAGCGGGTGCCGAGCGCGGTGTGGATCGTCGACACCAAGAAGGAGCACATCGCGATCGCCGAGGCCCGAAAGCTCGGCATCCCGGTGGTGGCGATCCTCGACACGAACTGCGACCCGGACGAGGTCGACTACCCGATCCCGGGCAACGACGACGCGATCCGCGCCGTCGGCCTGCTCACCCGCGTGGTTGCGGACGGCGTGGCGGAGGGCCTGATGGCCCGGGCCGGCGCCGCGACGGGCGACGCCAAGCCGGCCGGGGCCGACCTCGGCACCGACGAGCCGCTGGCGGACTGGGAGCGCGACCTGCTGGTCGGCTCCGAGCCGGCAGCAGAGCCGATTGCCGAGGCTAGCGCCGAGCCGGTTTCCGAGTCGGTCGCCGAGGCGACCCTCGAGGTCACCGAGGTCACCGAGGTCACCGAGGGCGACCGCACCCAGGCCTGACCCGTCGATCGCCCCGGCAGGGCAGTCGATCGCCTACGCGGCGATGCAACGAGCCCTGCCGGGTGCGGTCACGGCCGAGCACCATCCCCCTAGGCACGACGACACGAGACGAGAGAGCACCATGGCGAACTTCACCGCTGCCGACGTCAAACGGCTCCGCGACCTGACCGCGGCCGGGATGATGGACTGCAAGCGGGCCCTGGAGGAGACCGACGGCGACTTCGACAAGGCCGTCGAGATCCTGCGGGTCAAGGGAGCGAAGGACGTCGACAAGCGGGCCGGGCGGGTCGCCGCCAACGGCCTGGTCGCCGTCTCCGGCCCGGCGATCATCGAGCTCAACTGCGAGACCGACTTCGTCGCCAAGAACCAGGCGTTCCAGGACCTCGCGGCGCGCGTCGTCGCGCACGTCGAGGCGACCCGGCCGGCCGACGTCCCGGCCGCCCTGGCCTCCGTGCTCGACGACGGCGCCACGGTCCAGGAGGCGATCGAGGCACAGTCCTCGGTCATCGGTGAGAAGCTCGAGCTGCGCCGGCTGGCCGTGCTCGACGGTCAGGTGGCCACCTACCTGCACAAGAAGGACCCGGCGCTGCCCCCGCAGGTCGGCGTCCTCCTCCAGTACGCCGGTGACGGCGACCAGGCGGCCGAGGTGGCCCGCGGGGCGGCCATGCAGGTCGCGGCCATGCGCCCGCGGTACACCACCCGGGACGAGGTCCCCGAGGACCTCGTGTCCGGTGAGCGGCACATCGCCGAAGAGTCGGCCCGGGCCGAGGGCAAGCCGGAGCAGGCCATCGCCAAGATCGTCGAGGGCAAGGTCAACGCCTTCTTCAAGGACGCCGTCCTCACCGAGCAACCCTCGGTGCAGGACAGCAAGAAGACGGTCGCCCAGGTGCTGGCCGACGCCGGCGTCACGGTGAGCGGGTTCGCCCGGTTCGAGGTCGGCGCCAGCTGACCTCGACCGGCGGGCCGGAGCGGGCGGACCTGCCCCACGCCGACGACGAGTAGGGCAGACTGCCATCAGCCGACCAGCGAGGAGGCCCGGCCCGTGAAGGGACGAACCGCCGTGGAGCAGCCGCCGGATGTGGACCTCGTCACCCCCGGGCGGCCGCTGGTGGTGCAGCCCTCGCTCGAGGGCACCCTGCAGACCTGGTCCGGCCTGCCGGAGGGTGGCTTCTCCCGCGTCGTCCTGAAGCTGTCGGGGGAGGCCTTCGCCGGTGGCGGCAGCCTCGGGGTCGACCCCGACGTCGTGCACGCGGTGTCGCGGCAGATCGCCGACGTCGTCCGCGGCGGGATCCAGGTCGCCGTGGTCATCGGTGGCGGCAACTACTTCCGCGGGGCCCAGCTGTCCGAGCGGGGCATGGACCGCTCCCGGGCCGACTACATGGGCATGCTCGGCACCGTGATGAACTGCCTGGCGCTGCAGGACTTCCTGGAGAAGGAGGGGGTCGAGACCCGGGTGCAGACGGCGATCGCCATGGGACAGGTGGCCGAGCCCTACATCCCGCGGCGGGCGATCCGGCACCTGGAGAAGGGCCGGGTCGTCATCTTCGGCGCCGGCCTCGGCGCCCCGTTCTTCTCCACCGACACCACCGCGGCCCAGCGGGCGCTGGAGATCGGCGCCGAGGTGGTGCTCATGGCCAAGGGAGTGGACGGTGTCTACGACAGCGACCCGCGGAAGAACCCGAACGCCACGCGGTTCGAGCGGCTGACCCACGCGGAGGTGCTGAACCGCGGCCTGAAGGTGGCCGACGCGACGGCGATCAGCCTCTGCCAGGACAACAACCTGCCCATCGTGGTCTTCAACCTGCTCGTCGAGGGCAACATCGCGCGCGCCGTCCGCGGTGAGAGGATCGGAACGCTCGTCTCGAGCGACCAGACCGCCTAGGGAGACATCGACCGTGATCGACGACACCATCCTCGAGGCCGAGGAGAAGATGGAGAAGGCCGTCTCGGTGGCCAGGGAGGACCTCGCCACCATCCGCACCGGCCGGGCTCACCCGTCGATGTTCAACAAGGTGCACGCCGACTACTACGGCGCGCCCACCCCGCTGAACCAGCTGGTCTCGTTCCACGTGGCGGACGCCCACATGGTCGTCATCACGCCCTACGACAAGGGCGCGCTGAACGCGGTGGAGAAGGCGATCCGGGACAGCGACCTGGGCGTCAACCCCTCCAACGACGGCGTCGTCATCCGGGTGGTCATCCCGCAGCTGACCGAGGAGCGGCGCCGCGAGTACATCAAGGTCGCCAAGCACAAGTCGGAGGAGGCCAAGATCTCCGTCCGCAACATCCGCCGGCACGCCATGGACTCCCTCGACAAGCTGGTCAAGGACGGCGAGAGCGGCGAGGACGATGTCCGCCGGGCGGAGAAGTCGCTGGAGGACCTCACGCACGCCTACGTGGCCCAGATCGACGAGCTGCTCAAGATCAAGGAGGCCGAGCTGCTCGAGGTGTGACGCGCCCACCCGACTGCGAGGACGCCGAATGACCCCTCACCTGCCGTGCTCGACGACGTGACCACGTCGTCCGGGGCCAGGCAGCCGGCTGGCCATGACCACGGCAGTCACGGCGGGCACGCCGCGTCCCGACCGGAGTCGTCGGAGCCCGCGAAGCCCCCGAAGGCCGGTCGCAACCTGCCGGCCGCGATTGCGGTCGGGCTGGTGCTGGCCGGCTCGGTGGTCGGGACCCTCTACACCGTCCGGTGGCTGTTCGTGGTGGTCGCGGTGGCTGCGGTGCTGATGTCGGTCTGGGAGCTGCGGCACGCGATCGCCAGTGCAGGGGCCGAGCCGCCGCTGGTCCCGCTGCTGGTCGGCACGGTCGCGATCATCGTGGCCGCCTACGTCGGCGGCGCGGCCGCCCTCGGGGTGGCCTTCGGACTCACCGTGCTGGTGCTCGTGCTGTGGCGGCTCACCGGCCCGGTCGAGGGGTCGGTCGTCGACGTCTCATCCTCGGTCTGGATCGCCGGCTACCTGCCGCTCATGGCCGGATTCGTCATGCTCATGCTGGCGCAGTCGCAGGGATCGGACCGGATCATCGTGTTCATCCTCACCACGATCTGCAGCGACATCGGCGGCTACGCGGTGGGCGTGCTGTTCGGCCGGCACCCGATGGCCCCGCGGATCAGCCCGAAGAAGTCCTGGGAGGGCTTCGCCGGGTCCTTGGTCGCCTGCGTGCTCGCCGCGTCGCTGTCCGGCCGCTGGCTGCTCGGGATGCAGTGGTGGCAGGGCGCGGTCCTCGGCTTGGCCATCGTGCTCACCGCCACCCTCGGGGACCTGGCTGAGTCGATGGTCAAGCGGGACCTCGGCATCAAGGACATGGGCAACCTGCTCCCGGGGCACGGCGGGATGCTTGACCGGCTGGACTCGCTGATCCCCAGCGCGCCGGTGGCCTTCCTGCTGCTCACCGTCTTCGTCGGTGGTTGAGCGGCATACCCCTAGGGGCATAGTGGAGACCCCGGAAAGGAGTTGACCACACCATGGCCCCGTCCAGCCCCACCGACCGTCAGCACAAGGTCCTGGTCTTCACCACGCCGACCTGTTCCTGGTGCCAGCGGGCGAAGACCTACCTGCGTCAGCAGAACGTCCGGTTCCGGGAGATCGACGTGAGCCGGGACGCCGCCGCCGCGCGGGACCTGGTCCGGCGCACCGGGCAGACCGGCGTCCCCGTGATCGAGATCGACGGGCGGCCGATCGTGGGCTTTGACCGGCCCAAGATCGACCGACTGCTCGGCCTCAAGGCAAGCCACTGACCCGTTCCACCCAGCCCAAGACACATCGAGAGGAACAGCACACCCATGTCGGAGACGGTCCAGCCCCTCGGCGCTCGCGTGCTCGTCAAGCTGATCGAGGAGGAGAGCTACACCCCGAGCGGGCTCGCCCTGCCGGACACCGCCAAGGACAAGCCGCAGCGCAGCGAGGTCGTCGCCGTGGGCGACGACGAGGAGATCAAGGTTGCGGTGGGCGACCGGGTGTTCTTCGCCCGCTACACCGGCACCGAGGGGCGCCTGGAGAACCAGGACTACCTGATCCTGGAGGCCGCTGACCTGCTGGCCGTGCGGCGCACGACCGGCGCCGCTGCCAGCGCCGCCTGAGCCACCCCCGCGGGTTCCGGGCGTCGCGGTCCTGCGAACCCGTCGACCCCGTCGGCCGCCCGGTCTCCTCCGAGCCGGGGCGGCCGGCGGGGTCTTTCCACGTCCGCCGCGCCATTTCTCGCGTGCCACACTGATGGGTGACCATGCCTTCCCCTGGAGTCCTCACCTTCGCCGCGCCGCGCCGGGCCAAGCCGCCGCGGCACCTCGCCGACCTCACGCCCGCTGAGCGCCGGGCCGCCGTCACCGAGCTGGGGGAGAAGCCGTTCCGGGCCGACCAGATCTCCCGGCACTACTTCGCCCGGCTCAGCCAGGACGCCGGCGCGTGGACCGACGTCCCCGCGGCGTCCAGGGAACGGCTCGCCACGGCGCTCGCCCCCAGCCTGCTCACGCCGGTGCGCGCGATCTCCTGCGACGCCGGGACGACGGTGAAGTCGCTGTGGCGGCTGTTCGACGGCGCTCTCGTCGAGAGCGTGCTGATGCGCTACCCCAACCGGGTAACCATGTGCGTCTCGTCGCAGGCCGGCTGCGGCATGAACTGCCCGTTCTGCGCCACCGGTCAGGCCGGGCTGACCCGCAACCTGTCCACCGCCGAGATCGTCGAGCAGGTCGTCGACGGCGCCCGAGTGCTGGCACGGGGCGAGGTGCCCGGCGGGCCCGGCCGAGTGAGCAACGTCGTGTTCATGGGCATGGGCGAGCCGCTGGCCAACTACAACGCGGTCATCGGTGCGGTCCGCCGGCTCACCGACCCGGCCCCCGACGGGCTGGGCATGTCCGCCCGCGGCATCACCGTGTCCACCGTGGGTCTGGTGCCGCGGATGCGGCAGCTGGCCGACGAGGGGCTACCGGTGACGCTCGCTGTGTCGCTGCACGCGCCGGACGACGAGCTGCGGAACACCTTGGTCCCGGTGAACACCCGCTGGAAGGTCGACGAGGTGCTGGACGCCGCCTGGCACTACGCCGAGGTGACGCGCCGGAGGATCTCCATCGAGTACGCGCTGATCAAGGATGTCAACGACCAGGCTTGGCGGGCCGACCTGTTGGGCCGCCGGCTGCGCAGGAAGCTGGTGCACGTCAACCTGATCCCGCTCAACCCCACGCCGGGGTCGGAATGGACGGCGTCCCGGCCGGAGGACGAGAAGGAGTTCGTCCGGCGGCTGGAGGCGCATGGCATCCAGGTGACCGTGCGGGACACCCGCGGCCGCGAGATCGACGGGGCCTGCGGGCAGCTGGCAGCCGTCGAGCGGTAGGTTCCGCGCGCCTGCGCGCTCTGGGTCCCTCGTTCTGGCAGCGTGAATGCGCGTGAGCGAGGGAGCGGGGAAACGGCGCGCAGCGACTCGGTTGGCGATCCAGTCCGCCGCGCGGATCGTGCTGACCGTGGTCCTCGTGCTCGGCCTCTACTTCGTGGCCCCCCTGGGTCGCGACACGGGGGCCGCCGGCTGGGTCACGGTGGGCGTGGGGCTGTGCGCCATCGGTGTGGTGGTGGTGTTCCAGGGGCGCCGCATCATGCGGTCCGAGCGCCCCGTCGTGCAGGCGGCCGAGGCGCTCACCCTGACCTGGCTGCTGTTCGTGACCCTGTTCGCGAGCACCTACTACACGCTCCAGTCCGGGCAGCCTGCCTCCTTCGGCACTGAGCTGACCAAGCTGGACTCGCTGTACTTCACGGTGACGGTCTTCGCCACGGTGGGCTTCGGGGACATCGCCCCGTTGAGCCAGCTGGCCAGGGGCCTCGTCACCGCGCAGATGGTGGGGGACCTGGTCTTCATCGGGGTGGCGATCCGCGTGCTCATGGAGGTCACCAAGCGAGCGGTGTCGCGTCGGGAGTTGGAGCGGCGGTAGCCACCTTGGTGGTGGGGCGGATTGGATACAGTATCCGACATGACGGATGCGTCCCTGGCCGGTGTCGTGGTGGCGGACTTCAGCCGGGTGTTGGCCGGCCCCTACGCCACGATGCTGCTGGCCGACCTCGGCGCCGAGGTGGTCAAGGTCGAGCGGCCGGGCGTCGGCGACGACACCAGGGCCTGGGGGCCGCCCTGGACGGAGTCCGGGGAGGCCACGTACTTCCTCGGCGTCAACCGCAACAAGCGGTCGGTGGCGCTCGACCTGAAGACGGCCGACGGACGCGCTGCTGCGCGACGGCTGGCCGCGCGGGCGGACGTCGTCATCGAGAACTTCCCGCCGGGGACGATGGAGCGGCTGGGACTGGGGTACGACGACGTGACGGCGCTCAACCCGTCCGTGGTCTACGCGTCGGTCACCGGTTTCGGTCGCGGGGGCGGGGCGGAGCTGCCAGGGTACGACCTGCTGGTGCAAGCCGTCGGCGGGCTGATGAGCGTCACCGGGCCCGGCCCGGGGGAGCCCACGAAGGTCGGGGTGGCGCTGGTCGACGTTGTGACCGGCCTGCACGCGACGATCGGAATCCTGGCCGCGCTGCGGCACCGGCAGCGCACCGGCGAGGGGCAGCGGGTGGAGGTCAACCTGTTGTCCTCGCTGCTGTCCGCGCTGGTCAACCAGGCGTCCGGGTACGTGGCGGCGGGGGTGGTACCCGGGATCATGGGCAACCGGCACCCGTCGATCGCGCCGTACGAGGTGCTCGACACCGCGGACCGGCCGCTGGCGCTGGCCGTGGGCAATGACAAGCAGTTCGCCGCGCTGGCCGGCGTCCTGGGCCGGTCGGAGCTGGCCACCGACCCGCGGTTCGCGACGAACCCGAGCCGGGTCGCGCACCGGGACGCGCTGGCCGCGGAGTTGACCACCGCCTTGGCCGCCCGGCCGGCCGAGGAGTGGGCGGCCCTGCTCGCCGACGCCGGGGTGCCGTGCGGCCCGATCAACGACGTGGGCGACGCGATGGCGCTGGCCGAGCGGCTCGGGCTGGCACCGGTCGTCACCGTGGACGGCGTCCCGACCGTGGCCGACCCGATCGGGCTGTCGGCAACCCCGGTGCGCTACCTGCTGCCGCCCCCGGCACTGGGTGCCCACACCGACGAGGTGCTGAGGGAGTTTCGATGAGCGTCCACTCGGCTGAGGACTTCCAGCGTCCGCCCACCGCCCAGGAGGCCGTGCTCGAGGCGCTGCGCCGGGCCATCGTGACGGGGGAGCTGGCACCTGGCCAGCAGATCCGACAAGAGGCGCTGGCCGAGGCGTATGGAGTCTCCCGGGTGCCGCTGCGGGAGGCGCTGAAGATCCTCGAGGGAGAGGGGCAGGTCACCTACGAGCCGCACCGCGGCTACTTCGTGACCGAGCTGTCGGTCACCGACTTGATCGAGGTGTACCGGATCCGCGCCCTGCTGGAGTCGGAGGCGGTGCGGGTCGGCGTGCCCCGGCTGAGCGAGGAGGACGTCGAGCGGGCCGCGGAGGCGGTGGCCGACTGCGAGGCGGCCGCGGCGCGCGGGGACCTGACCGCCATGACGGCTGCGAACCGGCGGCTGCACTTCGGCCTGGTCGAGGCGGCCCGGATGCCGCGGCTGGCCCGACTGGTCCGGGTGCTGTGGGACGCGACCGACACCTACCGCTCGGTCTACTACGGCGACGGCGCGAACCGGGACGCCGTGAACGCCGAGCACCGGGCGGTGCTCGACGCAGTGCGGCGCCGGGACGTGGAGGAGGTGGTCCGGCTGCTCGACGCCCACCGCGAGCACGCCGTGGACCACCTGCGCTCGATCCTGCCCACCTGACCGCGCGTGTCCCTCGGGACCTTCGACTCTGGTCCACCCGCCGGCTGGCTGGTCCCTTCCGGCAGGAGCAGACCCACTCAGGAGGCGATCGCGTGACTCAGTACCTCATGGACCCGCTCGGCCCGGTCGGCGCGGCGACGCGCTGCCCTGACTGCGGGAGCAGCCACACCACATGGGTGGACCCCGGCGTCCAGGACAACCTGCTGTGCAAGACGTGCGGCGTGTGCTGGCACGAGGAGAACGGCCACAACGCGCAGGTCGGCGTCGTGGCGTGCCCGGGCTGTGAGCACCGCGACGTCTGCGTCGCCGCCCGCGGGTAGGCGGGCGGGGGTCAGCGGTAGGCGGGCAGGCCGGTGAGTGCCTGGCCCACCACCAGGGTGTGGATCTCGCTGGTGCCCTCGTAGGTCAGCACCGACTCGAGGTTGTTGGCGTGCCGCAGCGGCGAGTACTCGGTGGTGATCCCGCTGCCACCCAAGATCGTGCGCGCCTCCCTGGCGATGCGCAGCGCCTCCCGCACGTTGTTCAGCTTGCCGACGCTCACCATCTGCGGGGTGATCTGCCCGGCGTCCTTGAGCCGGCCCAGGTGCAGCGCCAGCAGGTAGCCCTTCTGCAGCTCCAGCGCCATGTCGGCCAGCTTCTGCTGGGTCAGCTGGAAGCCGGCGATCGGCCGGTCGAACTGCTCGCGGGCCAAGGCGTAGTCGATGGCCGCCTGCAGGCTGTCCCGCGCCGCCCCCATGACGCCGAACACGATGCCGAACCGTGCCTCGCTGAGGCACCCGAGCGGCCCGGCCAGGCCCCGTGCCCCGGGCAGCATCGCCGACTCCGGCAGCCGCACGCCGTTGAGCACCAGCTCGCTGGTCACCGACGCCCGCAGCGAGAGCTTGTGCTTGACCGTGTTCGCGGCGAACCCGGGGGTGCCGGTCGGGACGACGAAGCCGCGGATTCCCTCGTCGGTGCGTGCCCACACGACGGCGACGTCCGAGATCGAGCCGTTGGTGATCCACATCTTGGTCCCGTTGAGCACCCAGTCCGCGCCGTCCCGCTTGGCGGTGGTGCGCATCCCCGCGGGGTTGGAGCCGAAGTCCGGCTCGGTCAGCCCAAAGCAGCCGACCGCCTCGCCGGCCGCCATCCGCGGCAGCCACTCCAGCTTCTGCTCCTCGCTGCCGTAGTGGTGGATCGCGAACATGGCCAGCGATCCCTGCACCGACACCAGTGACCGGACGCCGGAGTCCACCGCCTCCAGCTCCAGGGCGGCCAGCCCGTAGGCGATCGCACTGGTCCCCGGGCAGCCGTAGCCCTCCAGGTGCATGCCGAGCAGGCCCAGCTGACCGAAGCCATGGGCCAGCTCGCGGGCCGGCAGCTCGCCGGACTCGAACCACTCCGCGATGTGCGGACGCACCTCGGAGTCGAGGTAGCGGCGGACCGTGCCGCGGATCTCGCGCTCCTCCTCCGACAGCAGCGAGTCGGCGGCGATCAGGTCGAGGGGGGCAACCGGGCTGTCGGCCATCGAGCACTCCAAGGGCGGTCTGGATATTGGATCCAATCGTAGGGATGACGACCGCGGAGGGCAAGCAGGGCGGGGACGCCGCCGGGGCACCGGAGACCGCGCCCTAGGCTGACCTGATGGTGACCATGGGGTGGCTGGTTCGCGAGTACCACGACGACGACCTCGAGGCGGTCGTCCACCTGTGGGACGCCACGGGCGACCTGGGGCAGAGCTCGGTGTTCTCGGTCGGCGAGTGCATCGCGGCGCTGCGCGCCAACGAGCCGGCCGTCGTCGCGGTGAGCGCCGGCCGGATCGTGGGGACGGCGCTGGCCACCATCAGCGGCGAGCGCGGCTGGGTGATGCGGATCGCCGCAGCGCCGGACTGCCGCGGCCAGGGGCTGGTCAGCCGGCTGCTGCTGGAGCTCGAGCGGCTGCTTGTCGAGCTGCACGTGCGCCGCATCTCCTACGTGCTGCCCGAGGAGGAGCAGCTGGCCGAGGGCCTGGACAAGGCCGGCTACGGCCGCCGTCCGGCCGTCGCCTACTTCGAGAAGATCGAGGCGCTCGCCCCCGGGGAGGCCACCACCCTGGACGCGCTCGGCGGCCGGGTGCTGCCGGCCGGGCTGTGGGACCGGATGGCCGGCATGGAGCGGGAGAAGGAGCTCATCGAACGGCGGATCATCCTGCCGCTGGCCGAGCCGGAGCGGGCCGCCGCCCACGGCGTCGTCCCACCGCGGGCCGCGGTGCTGTTCGGGCCGCCGGGCACCGGCAAGACGACGTTCGCCCGCGGCATCGCGTCCCGCCTGGGCTGGCCGTTCGTGGAGATCTTCCCGTCCCGGCTGGCCGCCGACGCCGCCGGCCTAGCCGCCGCGCTGCGCGAGGTCTTCACCCGGGTCGCCGACCTCGAGCGAGTGCTGGTCTTCATCGACGAGGTGGAGGAGATCGCCGCGCTGCGCGACGGGCTGCCCACCTCGCCGGCGCACGGCGTGACCAACGAGCTGCTCAAGCTGATCCCGACCTTCCGGGAGCGGGACACCCGGCTGCTGGTCTGCGCCACGAACTCGGTGCGTTCGCTGGACTCGGCGTTCCTGCGCCCGGCCGCTTCGACTACCTGGTCCCCGTCGGCCCGCCGGACGCGGCCGCGCGCCGGGCCATCTGGAGCCGCTACACCTCCGCCGCCGGCCGTGACGACCTCGACCTGGACGTACTGGTGGCGGCCAGCGAGACGCTCACCCCGGCGGACATCGAGTACGCGGCCCGAGTCGCGGCGCAGGCCGCGTTCGAGCGCGAGCTGGTGGCCGGCGAGACCGTCGAGCAGCCGGGTGCCTCCACCCAGGACTACCTGGACTCCGCCCGTCAGGTGCGCCCGACCGTGACCGCCGAGATGGTCCGCGAGTTCCAGGAGGACATCGAGCGGTTCGCCCGGCTCTGACCCGCCCCTGCCCGCCGGGCCGGCGCGCCGTCCCCTACGCTGACGCCCGTGTCCGAGCGACCCCTCACCGTGCTGTTCCTGCCAGAGTCGGCCTACGGGCCCACGAACAACTGCGTCGGCATCGCCGACGTCCTGCGGAGGCGGGGCCACCGGGTGGTGTTCGCGGCCGAGGCGTCCTGGGCCGGTCGGCTCGAGCCGCTGGGCTTCGTCGAGGACCTCGTCGACCTCGCACCGCCCCTCGAACCGGGAGCCGGGGGACAGGACGCCGGACAGTTCTGGAAGGACTTCATCCGGGACACCGCACCGGAGTTCCGCCGTCCCACGGTCGAGCAGCTCGAGTCGTTCATGGTGCCCACCTGGCAGGCGCTCATCGACGGCGCCCGGTACTGCGAGCCGCAGCTGCGCGAGATCCTGCGGCGGCAGCAGCCGGACGTCGTCGTCGAGGACAACGTGGTGGCCTTCCCCGCGCTGATGACCTGCGGGGCGCCGTTCGTGCGGATCGTGTCCTGCAACCCGCTGGAGGTGGGCGGGCGGGACGTTCCGCCGGCCTACTCCGGGCTGCCGTCGGACGACGCCAGCGAATGGGCGTCGTTCCGGGCCGAGTACGACCGCACCCACCGGCCGATGTGGGCCGAGTTCAACGACTTCGTGCAGGCCAACGGGGCGCCGCCGCTGCCGGAGCTGGAGTTCGTCCACACTTCCGAGCACGCGAACCTGTACGTGTTCCCGCAGGTCGTCGACTACACCGAGCGGCGACCGCTGGACCCGACCTGGCACCGGCTGGAGTCCTCGGTGCGGGCGACCGAGCAGCCGGTGGAGCTGCCGGCGGACTTCCTGGACCCCCCCGAGGGCAGCGCCCTGGTCTACCTGTCCCTCGGCTCGCTCGGCTCGGCGGACGTCGACCTGATGCGCCGGCTGGTGTCGGTGCTCGCGGCCACGCCGCACCGGTACGTCGTGTCCATGGGCCCGCAGCACTTCGAGTACGAGCTGGCCGAGAACATGTGGGGCGCGGAGTTCCTGCCGCAGACGACGATCCTGCCGCTGGTCGACCTGGTGATCACCCACGGCGGCAACAACACGACCACCGAGGCGTTCCACTTCGGCAAGCCGATGGTCGTGCTCCCGCTGTTCTGGGACCAGTACGACAACGCTCAGCGGGTGCACGAGACCGGCTTCGGCGTGCGGCTGGCCACTTACGACTTCACCGACGCCGAGCTCACCGGGGCGATCGACCGGCTGCTGGGCGACACGGCGCTGCGGCAGCGGATGGCCGAGGAGGCGCAGCGGATCCGGGCCGCCGACGGGCGCACCGCGGCCGCCGACCTCATCGAGCAGGTCGCCCGCGCGGCCCGCGGGTGAGCCGACCGCACGACCTCGTCGACGCGGTGGCCGGGCTGGCCCCCGCAGCGGTGCTGCCGGAGCGCCGGGCCGGTGCGGCGGACCGGCTGCGGGCGCCGCTGCGCCTGGTCGATGCCCTGCCGCTGGGCGGCGCCCGGTGGTCCGCGCTGGTCGCCGACGACGCCGGTGCCTGGCTCGGCGTCCCGCTCCTGCGCGACGGCGCCGGCGTGCGGCGGGCGGTCGCCGGGGACGGCGTGTCCGCGGCGCTGCTCGAGGCGGTCGACGCGGCGGGGGGCGCGGTGAGCGCGGTGAGCGCGGTGGAGGGCAGCGGGTTCTCGCTGCACCGGCTGGCCGCGCAGGAGGGCGACCCGCCTGGACGCAGCGAACGCGCCCTCGCCGTCGACCAGACCCACGACTCGGTCGTGGTCGGGGACACGGTCGTGGTCAAGTGGTCAGTGCACCTGTCCCTGGGGGCGGAGCGGCCCCCGGCGGTGCGGCTGCTCCGCCATCTCGCCGAGGTCGGGTTCGCCGGGATGCCGGCGCCCGTGGGCTGGGTCGACTGGCGCTCCCCGGAGGACCCGGGCACCGGTGCGCTGGTCGCCGTCCTGACCGCCTTCCTCCCGGGGGCGCGGGACGGCTGGGACTGGTACGTCGACGACCTGCTCGACCACCTGGCCGGCGGCCGGACCC
>DATCDE010000077.1 GCA_036510875.1 Actinomycetes bacterium | reverse complement strand
GACATCTCGACGTCCAGCTGGGTGAACTCCGGCTGGCGGTCGGCACGGAAGTCCTCGTCCCGGTAGCAGCGGGCGATCTGGAAGTACCGCTCCATGCCGGCGACCATGAGCAGCTGCTTGAACAGCTGCGGGGACTGCGGCAGCGCGTACCAGCTGCCCGGCTGCAGCCGGACTGGCACGACGAAGTCGCGGGCGCCCTCCGGTGTGGACCGGGTCAGGGTCGGGGTCTCGATCTCGACGAAGTCCCGGTCCAGCAGCACGTCCCGGGCGATTCGGTTGACGTCGCTGCGCATCCGCAGCGCCCGCGCGGACGATGCCCGGCGCAGGTCCAGGTACCGGTAGCGCAGCCGAGCCTCGTCGCCCACTTCGATGTGCTCGTCCAGCTGGAACGGCAGCGGGGCCGACTCCGACAGCACCTCGACCTCGTGCGCGAGCACCTCGACGTCGCCGGTGGCCAGCGCCGGGTTGGCGTTGCCCTCGGGCCGGGGCGCGACCTCGCCGGTGATCCGCAGGCAGTACTCCGCGCGCAGCCCGTGGGCCACGGCCTCGTCGCGGACGACGACCTGGACGATGCCTGAGGCGTCCCGCAGGTCGAGGAACGCCACTCCCCCGTGGTCTCGGCGCCGGCCCACCCACCCGGTCAGGGTGACGGTGGACCCGGCGTGCTCCGCGCGGAGCGTGCCGGCCTGGTGGGTGCGCATCACGGTGTTGGCTCCTCGTCGATGGTGGTGGCAAGAACGAGCGGGTGGAGATCCTCGGTCGGCGGCTCCCACGAGCCGGCGTCGGCCGGTTGCTGCTCCCCGGAGCGGATGTCCTTGACCTCGTCCTCGGCTCCGTCGGCGCCCGGGAACCAGACGAACGGGATCCCGCGCCGGTCCGCGTGCCGGATCTGCTTGCCGAACTTCTCGGCGCGGGGTGCCACCTCGGTCGGGATGCCACGGGCGCGCAGTGCCCTGGCCACGGCGTCCGAGGTCGCCCTGGAGGCCTCGTCGACCACGGCCACGAGCACGGCTGTGGGCACCGAGCGGGACGCCGTGACCAGCTTGCGGGAGAAGACGAAAGACAGCAGCCGGGTGACCCCGATGGACAGACCCACACCAGGGTAGGTGTCGCTGCCGGACGTGGCCAGCGTGTCGTACCGGCCGCCTGAGCAGATCGAGCCGATCGACTCGTGGCCCACGGCGAGCGTCTCGTAGACGGTGCCCGTGTAGTAGTCCAGGCCGCGGGCGATCCGCAGGTCGGCCACGACCAGACCGGGCGCGTGCACGCGGGCCGTCTCGACGACACGCACCAGCTCCTCGAGTCCGTCGTCGAGCATCGGGTCGCTGGCCCCGAGCGCCAGCACCTGGTCGGCGACCGAGGCGTCCTCGGCCCGGATCGAGGCGAACCGGAGCACCGCCGTGGCCTGGGCGTCGCTCGCACCGGTCTCCGCGACCAGTACCTCATGCACCCGGGCCGGCCCGATCTTGTCCAGCTTGTCGACCACCCGAAGGACGCCGGCGAGGTCCTCGAGCCCGACGGCGCGGAAGAACCCCTGGGACACCTTGCGGTTGTTGACCTGCATGACCACGGGCGGCAGGTGGAACCCGCGCAGCGCCTCGGCCACGACGAGCGGCAGCTCGGCCTCGTAGTGGAACGGCAGCGTCCCGGCCCCGACCACGTCGATGTCGGCCTGCACGAACTCGCGGAACCGGCCCTCCTGCGGCCGCTCCCCCCGCCAGGCGGGCTGGATCTGGTAGCGCTTGAACGGGAAGTTCAGTCGACCGGCGTGCTCCAGCACGTACCGGGCGAACGGCACGGTCAGGTCGTAGTGCAGGGCCAGCCCGGCGTCCGAGTCGTCGGCGGCGTCGGCCTGCAGCCGGCGCAGGACGTACACCTCCTTGTCGATCTCGCCCTTGCGCAGTAGCTGCTCGAGCGGCTCGACGGCGCGGGTCTGGATCGGGGTGTACCCCCAAAGCTCGAAGGTGTGGCGCAGGTGGTCGAGGAAGCGCTGCTCCACGATCCGCTCCGCCGGCAGCCACTCGGGGAACCCCGACAGCGGTGTGGGCCGGGACATGGCGCTCACACTCCCCGTCGGGGACCGGCCGTGGGAGCCACCTCGGCGAGGAACGGGTTGGTGGCCCGCTCCCGGCCGATCGTGGTCGTCGGACCGTGCCCGGGCAGCACGACGGTCTCGTCGGCCAGCGGCAGCACCTTGGTCCGCAGCGAGCGCAGCATCGCCTGGTGGTCCCCGCCCGGCAGGTCGGTGCGGCCGATGGAGCCGGCGAACAGCACGTCGCCGGACACGCACAGCGGCGGGTCGTCCCCCGCGGCCGCCAGCCGGAACATCACCGAGCCCTCGGTGTGCCCGGGCGCGTGGTCGGCCACGAAGGACAGTCCGGCCAGGTCGAGGGCGGCGCCATCGGTGAGCTCACGGACGTCGTCCGGCTCGGTCCACTCCAGCCGGCCAGCGAACATCTCAGTCAGCTGCGGGCCGAGCGTGGACCCCGGGTCGTCCAGCCGGTACCGGTCGTCGGCGTGGATGTAGGCCGGGACCCCCCGAGCACCGCACACGGGGGTGACCGAGAAGGTGTGGTCGAGGTGGCCGTGGGTCAGCAGCACTGCCACCGGCTGCAGCCGGTGCTCGCGCAGCACGTCGTCCAGCTGTGGCTCGATGCCGATCCCCGGGTCGACAACCACGCACTCCTGGCCCGCACCCGTGGCCAGCACGAAGCAGTTCGTCGCGAACATCGTCGCGGGGAATCCGACGACGAGCACGACGAAACCTCCAGGCACCGGAACGGGGGCGGACGAACACTCCGAGGGTACCGGCGGGTCAGCGGCACCGGCCACCGAGATCCCCGCGGCGCGGGCCAATCCACCGGGGCGGACCACGGGGCACTGCCTAGACTGTCCTCCCGCAGCGCACGACAACAGATGGAAGGACCCCAGTGGCCGGCAGCAAGCGCGAGCGAGAGCTCGCCCGGGCGAAGTACGAGCGTCAGCAGGCGCGGCGCGCGCAGTCCGACGACAAGCGCCGCAAGCGCACCCAGGTCATCGCGTCCGTGGTGATCGGTGCGCTGGTGCTGGCCGGGTTCGCTGCCCTCGCCGCGTCGCTGCGCCACAAGTCTGCGAGCACGTCGGCCACGGCCGTGGACAGCAACCGCGCTGTGTGCCTGTACAGCCCCTCGGGGACGGCGGCCCGCAAGGTCGACGCGCCCGGAGTGAGCACCTCGCTGAGCCCGGCCACCAAGACGGCCACGCTGGCGCTGTCCCAGGGCACGGTCACCGTGGATCTGTTCAACGCCAAGGCGCCGTGCACGGTGAACTCGTTCGCCCACCTGGCCGCGAGCAGTTTCTACGCGAACACCCCCTGCCACCGGCTCACCACCAGCGCGACGCTCAAGGTGCTGCAGTGCGGCGATCCCACTGGCACCGGGTCCGGCGGTCCGGGCTACTCCTTCGCCGACGAGAACCTGACCGGCGCGACCTACCCGGCGGGCACGGTGGCCATGGCGAACAGCGGCCCGAACACCAACGGCAGCCAGTTCTTCCTGGTGTACGGCGACTCCCAGCTGCCCGCGCAGTACACCCCCTTCGGCAAGGTGACCGGCGGCCTCGACGTGCTGCAGAAGATCGCGGCGGCCGGGGTCAAGGGCGGCGGCGAGGATGGCGCCCCGGCCACGCCGGTCACCCTGAAGTCCGTGACCGTGGAAGGCTGACCTCGTGACGGAGCAGTGGGGACGCGTCGGTGACGACGGCACCGTGTACGTGCGGACGCCGTCCGGGGAGCTGGCCGTCGGCTCGTACCAGGCCGGCTCACCCGACGAGGCGCTGGCCTACTACGGGCGCAAGTACGCCGCCCTGGCCCTCGAGGTCCAGCTGCTCGAGCAGCGGGCGGCCTCCCCCGAGGTGGCTCCCGAGGAGGTGCTGGCCACCCTGACCCGCCTGCGGGACGCCGTGGACCATCCTGCGGCCGTGGGTGACCTGGACGACCTGCGGCGCCGGCTGGACGCCATCGTCCCGCTGGTCGAGGAGCGGCGGGCCCAGGCCCGCGCGGCCCGTGACCAGGCCAGGGCCGCCGCCCACGAGCGCCGTGAGGCGATCGTGACCGAGGCCGAGCAGCTGGCCACCTCGACGCAGTGGAAGTCCGCCGGCGACCGGCTGCGCGCGCTGCTGGAGGAGTGGAAGACCGCACCGCACACCGAGCGGTCCCACGAGCAGGCGCTGTGGAAGCGGTTCAGCGCCGCCCGCAACACCTTCGACCGGCACCGCCGCCAGCACTTCTCGCAGCTGTCCGCCCACCAGTCCGAGGCGAAGGCCACCAAGCAGCGGCTGGTGGCCGAGGCCGAGGCGCTGGCCACCTCCACGGACTGGGGCCCCACGGCCGGACGGTTCCGGGATCTGATGACCGAGTGGAAGGAAGCCGGCCGGGCCGGGCGCAGCGACGACGACGCCCTGTGGGCCCGCTTCCGTGGCGCGCAGGACGCGTTCTACGCGGCCCGCAACGAGGCATCGTCCGAGCGGGACGCCGGCCAGTCCGAGCACCTCAAGGCCAAGCAGGCGCTGGCCGCCGAGGCGGAGGCGCTGCTGCCGGTGCAGGACCTGGGAGCCGCGAAGGCGGCTCTGCGGACGATCCAGGACCGCTGGGAGGCGGTCGGGCACGTCCCCCGGGCCGACCGGGACAAGGTCGAGAACCGGCTGCGGGCGGTCGAGCAGGCGGTGCGCTCCGCCGAGGAGTCGCGCTGGCGGCGGACCAACCCGCAGGCCAAGGCCCGGGCGGAGGACACGGTCGAGCAGCTGACGGCCACCATCACCAAGCTGGAGAAGGCCCTCGAGGCCGCCCAGCACAAGGAGGACGTGCGCGCGGTCAAGGACGCCGAGGAGGCGCTGCAGGCACGACGGGCCTGGCTCGAGCAGGCCCAGCAGGCGCTGCAGGAGTTCAGCGGCTGAGCCGCGGTCAGCTCTGCTTGGCCGAGGTGACCCGGTACACGTCGTAGACGCCGGCCACCCCGCGCACCGCGCGCAGCACTGCCCCCAGGTGCTTGGGATCGCCCATCTCGAACACGAACTTGGACAGCGCGATGCGGTCCCGGGTGGTCGTGACGGACGCGGACAGGATGTTCACGTGGTGGTCCGACAACACCCGGGTCACGTCGGACAGCAGCCGCGCCCGGTCCAGGGCCTCCACCTGGATCTGGACGAGGAACACGCTGGACGCCGACGGGGCCCACTCGACGTCCACGGTGCGCTCCGGCTGGGCGGCCCGCAACGCGATCAGGTTGGTGCAGTCGCCGCGGTGCACCGAGACGCCGTCCCCGCGGGTCACGAAACCCACGATGGCGTCCCCCGGGACGGGCGTGCAGCACTTGGCCAGCTTGACCCAGACGTCGCTGGCGCCCTTGACCACGACGCCGGGGTCGCCCTGGGGCCGGCGGCGACGCTTGGCCTCCCGAGTGGGTGACGTCGCCTCGGCGAGGTCCTCCTCGGTGGCGTCCGCGCCCCCGAGGGCCTGGACCAGCCGCTGCACGATGGACTGGGCGGACGCGTGGCCCTCGCCCACGGCGGCGTACAGGCTGGCGATGTCCGGGTACCTGGCCTCGTGTGCGATCGTCACGAGCGCCCCGCTGGACAGGATTCGCTGCAGCGGCAGGCCCTGCTTGCGGATCGCCCTGGCCAGGGCGTCCTTGCCGTGCTCGATGGCCTCCTCGCGACGGCCCTTGCTGAACCAGGCCTTGATCTTGCTGCGGGCCCGACCGCTCTTGACGAACTGCAGCCAGTCCTGGCTGGGGCCGGCGTCGGGCGACCGCGAGGTGAGCACCTCGACAACGTCGCCGTTGGACAGCTGGCTCTCCAGCGGCACCAGCTTGCCGTTGACCCGGGCGCCGACGCAGTGGTGACCGACCTCGGTGTGGACGCCGTAGGCGAAGTCGACCGGAGTGGCTCCGGACGGAAGAGCGATCACGTCACCCTTCGGGGTGAACACGAACACCTGCTGCTGGCCGATGTCGAAGCGCAGCGCGTCCAGGAACTCGCCCGGGTCCTCGGTCTCGCGCTGCCAGTCGACCAGCTGGCGCAGCCAGGCCATCTCGGTCGAGTCGTCCCGGCCGATCGACCCGCCGTCCGGCCGTTCCTTGTACTTCCAGTGGGCCGCGATGCCGTACTCGGCCTTGCGGTGCATGTCGTGGGTGCGGATCTGCAGCTCGACCGGCTTGCCCTCGGGCCCGATCACCGTGGTGTGCAGCGACTGGTACATGTTGAACTTGGGCATCGCGATGAAGTCCTTGAACCGCCCCGGAACCGGGTTCCAGCGGGCGTGCACGGTGCCTAGCACCGCGTAGCAGTCGCGCACCGAGTCGACGAGCACCCGGATCCCTACCAGGTCGTAGATGTCGGCGAAGTCGCGCCCGCGCACGATCATCTTCTGGTAGACGGAGTAGTAGTGCTTGGGCCGCCCGGTGACCACGGCCTTGATCTTCGCGGCCCGGAAGTCGGCGGTCACCAGGTCGATCACCTGGGCGAGGAACTCGTCCCGCTTGGGCGCCCGGCTGGCCACCAGGCTCACGATCTCGTCGTACATCTTCGGGTAGAGGATCGCAAAGGCGAGGTCCTCCAGCTCCCACTTGATCGTGTTCATGCCCAGCCGGTGGGCCAGCGGCGCGTAGATCTCCAGCGTCTCGCGGGCCTTGCGCTCCTGCTTGTCCGGTGGCAGGAAACGCATGGTGCGCATGTTGTGCAGCCGGTCGGCGAGCTTGATGACCAGCACCCGGATGTCGCGGGCCATCGCCACGACCATCTTGCGCACGGTCTCGGCCTCGGACGCCTGGCCGTACTTCACCTTGTCCAGCTTGGTCACGCCGTCGACCAGGCTGGCGATCTCGTCACCGAAGTCGCGCCGCAACGCGTCCAGCGCGTAGTCGGTGTCCTCGACCGTGTCGTGCAGGAGGGCGGCCGCCAGGGTCGGCCCGGTCATGCCCAGCTCGGCCAGGACCTGCGCGACGGCCAGCGGGTGGGTGATGTACGGCTCGCCGCTCTTGCGCCGCTGCCCACGGTGCCGGTATTCCGCCACCGCGTAGGCGCGCTCGACGTCACGCAAGTCGGCCTTGGGGTGGTTGGCGCGCACGGTGCGAAACAGCGGCTCCAGCTCGGGCACCGGGCCGGGGCTGCGGTTGCTGCCGAGGCGGGCCAGCCTGGCCCGGACACGCGACCGGCCGGCGTCGCCGGAGGCCAGCTCACCGGGCACGCGGAGGGGCGCTACCAGGTCGTCAGGGTCAGGGCCGCCGGTCTCCGGCCCACGAGCGGCACCGGGCGCTGGTCGGGTCCCGACCACGCCGTCCGGCAACACATCGTCAGCCACGCAGGGTTCCTCCAAGCGTATGGAGAAACCCCAGTCTACGGCCGCAGCCGGGAGACGCCGAGCCGCCTACACGCTCATGATCGAGTGGACGTCGACGCCGGGCAGCGCCATCCGCCCGGCCAGGAAGCCCAGCTCGATGAGCACGGCCACCCCGACGACCACGCCACCGGCCCGACGGACCAACTCGGCGGTGGCCGCCGCGGTACCGCCGGTGGCCAGCACGTCGTCCACGATGAGCACCCGGTCGCCCGCCGCGAAGGCATCCCGGTGCACCTCGAGGGTGGCCTCCCCGTACTCCAGGGCGTAGCTCTGCTCGTAGGTGGCCGCCGGCAGCTTTCCCTTCTTGCGCACCGGCACGAACCCGGCCCCCATGTGGTAGGCCACCGGGGCAGCCACGATGAACCCGCGGGCCTCGATCCCCACCACCTTGTCGACGGTGCCCGCACCGCGGTACCCGACGATCGCGTCGATCACCCCGACGAAGGCGGTGTGGTCGGCCAGCAGTGGGGTGATGTCCTTGAACACCACGCCCGGCTGGGGGTAGTCGGGGATGTCCCGGACCCGCCGTTCCAGCAGCGCGGGAAAGTCCAGCCCGGGCATCAGCGACGTCGCTTGTTGGCCGGGCGCCGCTTAGCGGCCTTCCGCGGCTGGTTGCGCTGGCCGGCGGTGCTGGCCCGGTTGCCCGGCGCCACCCCGTCGGCCGGCAGCTCCACGTCGTCCGGGCTGTCCTGGATGTCGACGTCCGTCCGCTCGGCGACCGCCGTCGCGGACCGGCGGCGGGTCGAGCCGGCGCCGGTGCCCGTCGCCACGCCCTTGCCGGCGGCCTCCCGGGCGGCAACCCGGCGGGCGAGGGCCTGCATGGCCGGCTCCCGCTCCTTGAGCTGCGCCAGCACCGGCGTCGCGATGAAGATCGACGAGTAGGCACCGGCGGCGAGGCCGACGAACAGGGCCAGCGCCAGGTCCTTGAGCGTGTCCGCACCCAGCAGCGGGCCGATGAACAAGATGGCCGCCACTGGGAGCAGGGCGATGACCGAGGTGTTGATCGACCGGACCAGGGTCTGGTTCAGGGCCAGGTTCGCGGCCTGGCTGTAGGTCATTCGGTTGCCGCCGGACAGCCCCCGGGTGTTCTCCTTGACCTTGTCGAAGACGACCACCGTGTCGTACAGGGAGTACCCGAGGATCGTCAGAACGCCGATCACGGTCGCCGGGGTCACGACGAAGCCGATGAGCGAGTAGATCCCGATGGTGACCACGAGGTCGTGGATGAGCGCGACGAGGGCGGCCACGGCCATCCGCCACTCGAAGTAGAGGCTCAGGAAGATCGCAATGAGGATGAGAAAGACCACCAAGCCGGTGAAGGCCTTCTTGGTGATCTCCTTGCCCCAGGACGGTCCGACGATCTGGGCGTTGATGGTCTCGGCGGGGGTGTGGAACTCAGTGGCCAGCGCCTTGATCATCGCCTGGTTGCCGGAGGTGCTCAGGTCCTGGGTCTGCACCCGCAGCGACCGGCTGTTCCCGCTGGTGACCTCGGTGACCACCGGTTGTGGCACGTTGTTCGCCGCAGCCACCGCACGGGCCTGGTCGATCGTCCCGGTCGCGGTGGGCACGGTGAAGACCGAGCCGCCCTTGAAGTCCACCCCGAGGTTCAGCGGGCGGAAGATCAGCGACAGCACGGCGATGAGCAGGATGACGCCTGAGACCGCGTACCAGCGCCGGCGGTGCCCGACGAAGTCGTAGGAGACCTCGCCGCGGTAGAGCTTGCCGCCGATCGTTCTGAGGCGGGACATCAGGCCTCCTCTGCCACGGGCTTGGACGCCGCACGCCGCGGTGTCGGAGTGCGGACGCCGAGGCGGTTGGGGTCGACCCCCGAGAGCGGGTGGCCGCCGCCGAAGAACTTGGTGCGCGCGAGGACGGTCATCAGCGGTTTGGTGAAGAAGAACACGATGAACACGTCGATGATCGTGGTCAGCCCGAGGGTGAAGGCGAACCCACGGACGCCACCGATGGAGAGCATGTAGAGCACGATCGCGGCGATCAGCGACACCGCGTCCGCCGCCAGGATGGTGCGTCTGGCCCGCCGCCAGCCGGTCTCCACGGCGACCTTCATGCTGCGGCCGTCCCGCATCTCGTCCTTGATCCGTTCGAAGAAGACCACGAACGAGTCAGCGGTGATACCGATCGCCACGATCGCACCCGCGATGCCGGCCAGGGTCAGCGTGTACCCGATCGTGTCACCCAGCAGCACCAGCATCCCGTAGGTGAGCAGTCCGGCGATGACCAGGCTGGCCGAGATGACCAGGCCCAGTCCGCGGTAGTACAGCAGCGCGTAGATCACGACGAGCAGCAGGCCGAGCAGCCCGGCGATGATGCCCGCCCTCAGCTGGTTGCTGCCCAGCGCGGCGGAGATGCTCTGCACCTCGCCGGCGTCGAAGGCGAGCGGCAGGGCGCCGTACTTCAGCACGTTGGCCAGGTCGGTGGCCTGCTGCTGAGTGAAGTTGCCGGTGATCTGCGCGTTGCCGTCGACGATCGCCGTCTGGACGACCGGAGCCGACACCACGACGCCGTCGAGGACGATGGCGAACTGGTTGGTCGGCGACGGGTTGGTCACCAGCTGCTGGGTGACCTCCGCGAACTTGCGGGTCCCGTTGCCGTTGAAGCTCAGGTCGACGACCCACTGCCCGATGCCGTTCTGCGGGCTGGTCAAGTTCGCAGCGGCTGAGGTGACGTCGCTGCCGGGCACGACGACCGGCGCCAGGATGTACTTGGCCTGCTGGTTGCGGTCACAGGTCACCAGCGTCTGCGCCGCGATGTCCTCCGGCCGCTGAGCGCTGGCGAACGGCTTGGTGCAGTCCAGCTGGTCGTACTCGGCCTGCACCGCCGGAGTGATCGTCGTCGTAGCCGGGGGGGCGCTCGGTGTCGCGCTGGCGCTGGGCGTGGCGCTGGGGCTCGGCGTCGTCGTCGCCGCGAGTCCGCTGCTGCCGCGACCGTTGCCGGACGCCGACGGCGACGCGCTGCCGCTCGCGGCCGGCGTGGCCGAGCCGCTGGGCGTGGCGCTGGGCGTGGTCACCGCCGCCGGGGCCGGACCCGCGGCGGCCAGCACCGGACGGAACGAGAGCTGGGCGGTCTGCCCCACCAGGTCGACGATGCGGCCCTGGTTCACCCCAGGCACCGAGATCACGATCGTGGCACCGGCGCCGCTGCCCTGGGTGGTGACCTCGGCCTCGGAGACCCCCAGGCCGTTCACGCGCTCGCGGATGATCTCGACGGCCTGCGCGATCGCCTCGGAGGTCACCGCGCCCGTGGCACCGGCAGCCACCCGCGGGACCAGCGTGACGCTGGTGCCGCCCTGCAGGTCGAGACCGAGCCGGGGCTTCGTCGTCCCGCTGATGAAGATCCAGGCGTACAGGGCCACCACCGCAAGGGCGATGACGGCGAGCGCACGTCCGGGGCGCGGCACTGGGGGCGCAGCCACGTGTGAGCCTCTCGTTCGGTCGGCGCCTGGAACCTACGTCCAGGCACGCTGGTCGGTCGGGGGCCGTCGGCCGCCGTCGGAGAAGTATCCCTGATGACGAGCCCGACAGCCGTCAGGAGCCCGCTGGTGCCTCAGGCCGGTCGTCGTCGGGGCCTTGCACGTCACCGTCGCCCACCGGGGCCGTCACGACCTTGCCGACGGCCTGCTTGATGAGTCGGACGACGACGCCGGGAGCGATCTCCAGTTCCACGGTGTCGTCGTCGACCGAGCGGACCGTCCCGTACAGGCCGGCGGTGGTCATGACCTGGGCCCCTGGGCGCAGCGCCGACACGACGGCGGCCGCCGCACGTTGGCGGCGCTGGGCCGGCCGCAGCACCAGCAGGTAGAACAGCACCACGAGGAGGAGCAGGGGCAACAGCGACTCGAGCTTCACGACGTCCTCAACGATCGGGTACGGCGGACGCCAGTCGCGGTCCGCACAGCCAGCCAGTCTAGGGTCAGCCGCCGCGCTCGTCGGACTCGTCGAGGTCGTCGGGCTCCCCGAACAGGTCCAGCGCCAGGGCGGCCTCGCTGCCGCGGGGCGCGGCCAGGCCCAGGTGCTGCCAGGCTGCGGCGGTGGCGACCCGGCCGCGCGGGGTGCGGGCCAGCAACCCGTTACGGACCAGGAACGGCTCGGCGACCTCCTCCACGGTCTCGCGCTCCTCCCCCACCGCGACGGCCAGCGTGGACAGCCCCACCGGGCCACCCCCGAACCGCCGGCACAGGGCGTCGAGGACGCCGCGGTCCAGGCGGTCCAGGCCCAGCTCATCGACCTCGTAGACCTCCAGCGCCGCGCGGGCCGTCGCCCGGTCGACGACGCCGTCCGCCCTGACCTGGGAGTAGTCGCGCACCCGGCGGAGCAGCCGGTTGGCGATCCGCGGGGTCCCGCGGGACCGGCCGGCGATCTCGGTGGCGCCGTCCGGGGTCATCGGCACGTCGAGGAGCCGGGCCGAGCGGTCCAGCACCGCCACCAGCTCCTCGGGCGCGTAGAAGTCCATGTGGCCGGTGAAGCCGAAGCGGTCGCGCAGCGGCCCCGGCAGCAGCCCAGCGCGGGTCGTGGCACCCACCAGGGTGAACGCCGGGATCTCCAGCGGGATAGCGGTCGCCCCTGGTCCCTTGCCCACCACGACGTCGACCCGGAAGTCCTCCATGGCCATGTAGAGCATCTCCTCGGCCGGCCGGGCCATCCGGTGGATCTCGTCGAGGAAGAGCACCTCACCCTCGGCCAGCGAGGACAGCACGGCCGCGAGGTCGCCGGCGTGCTGGATCGCCGGGCCGCTGGTGATCCGCAGCGGCGCGGACAGCTCGCTGGCGATGATCATCGCGAGGGTGGTCTTGCCCAGGCCGGGGGGGCCGGACAGGAGCACGTGGTCGGGCGCCGAGCCACGCCGCTGGGCGGCCGAGAGGACCAGCTCGAGCTGCTCGCGCACCCGGTGCTGACCGACGAACTCGGCCAGGCTCTTGGGCCGCAGCGCGGCCTCAGCGGCCCGCTCGTCGGCAGCGGCGTCGGGGGCCACCAGGCCGGGTTCGTGCGGCACGGCCGGGCTCACGCCCTGCTCAGCGTGCGCAGCGCCGCCTTGAGCAGCGCACCGACGTCGACCCGGCTGAGCTCGGACTGCATGGCCAGCGCGTCCGGCGCGATGGCCACCAGCGCCTCGTCCGCCTCTCGAGGCGACCAGCCCAGCGCGACCAGGCCAGCGTGCACCTGCTCCCGCCAGGTCTCGCCGCCGGAGCCGGTGCCGGACCGGACCGCTGGCCCGCCGTGCGGCACGCCGAGCTTGTCCCGCAGCTCGAGCACGATCCGCTGGGCCCCCTTGCGCCCGATGCCGGGGACCAGCTCGAGCGCCTTGAGGTCCTCGGTGACCACCGCCCGCCGCAGCTCGTCTGGGGCATGCACGGCGAGCATCGCCTGGGCCAGCCGCGGTCCGACACCGCTGGCCGTCTGCAGCAGTTCGAACACCGACCGCTCGTCGTCGTCGGCGAAGCCGTACAGCGTCAGGGAGTCCTCTCGGACCACGAGGCTGGTCGACAGCCGGGCCGGCTCCCCCACCCGCAGCCTGGACACGGTGCCGGGGGTGCACTGCACCGCCATCCCCACCCCCCCGACCTCCAGCACCGCGGTGTCCGGCCCCACCGCGGCCACCCGGCCGGCCAGGAACGCGATCACCGGGGCCCCC
>DATCDE010000076.1 GCA_036510875.1 Actinomycetes bacterium | reverse complement strand
CGTCGACGGTGGGTTCCGCCGACCCGAGCGACTCTCCCACGAGTTCCTCGCCGCCCTGCCACATCCGGCCTGCTCGGCCGGTTAATCAGTGAACGTGCGTGTCGTCCTGGGTGGGCGCTGTGGGCATCGCGCTGGCTGGCCGGCACAGCCCTGTCGGGGCTCCCCGGACCTTTACCCCGACTGCGCTACAGACTACTATTCTGGTCTATGAACACGATGCCGCTGTCCGAGGTCAAGGCCCGGCTGTCCGAGATCGCCGACGAGGTCGACCGCACCCACGAACGCGTCCACGTCACCCGCAACGGCCGCGAGTACGTCGTCCTGCTTTCCGCCGAGGACCTCGAGTCACTCGAAGCCACCATTGAGCTGCTCCGCGACGAGGCCGGCATGGGCCGGGTCCGGGACGCCGATGCCGCGGTCGCAGCCGGCGACCTGACCACGGCCGAGGACCTGGCCACGCTCATGGCCGACCGGCGAGCGCGCGAGCACCGTGAGCGCTGACGAACCCGACGACGCGCCGTACGCGATCGTCCTGGCGCCAGGAGCGCGCCGCGCGCTCACCGAGACCCTCCCCTCGGCCGCGGCCTTCGCCGCGTGGGAGTTCATCACCGGGCCGCTCGCACTCCGACCACGCGTCGTCGGAGTGCCTCTCCGGGAACCGTTTGAAGGACTGTGGCGGGCACGGCGGGGTGAGTACCGGGTCCGCTATCGCATCGACGAGGACAACCAGCGCGTCATCGTCCTCGACGTTGACCACCGACGCGACGCCTACCGACCCTGACCGCGTTGCGCCACCGACGGTCCGGGGGCCGACCAGTCCGGGCCGGACTCGTGGGCACTCGAGAGCGCGTCTTCACACAAGATCATTTGGCCCCCGATGTGACCCCAGTGGTCCGAAAACCATTGTCGAACACGACTGGACGCTCGTGGATGTTCGTGGCCGATACCCCCCTGTTGCCTCACGTCTAGATGCCCCGGAACGGTCCTTCGTTGCCTCATCTGACTTTGCCCGCGTGGCAGTGGGTGGTTTGACCGGGAGTCTGGTGGGCGGGTGCTTGGCCCGGACGAGGTTGAGAAGCTGGTCGGGGAAGTCGAGCATGTCCCGGCGGATCTGCGCCGGGTTCAGGCCCTGGTACTGCCAGGTCAACGCGGTCTTGGTCTTCTTGCTCACGGCCGGGTCGGCCAGAACGCGCTGGTAGGGCGTGGCCGCGGTGTCGTAGCGCTTGGTCACCTTCGCGCCCTCACGGTGTTTGTCGACCAGCTTCTGCGAGGGCGTGAAGAAGTTGGTCTGCAAGCGCAGCAGCGCGTAGAGCTGGTTGAGCAGCGCGAGCTCGCCGGCGGCGTCCTAGCGGTGGTAGCCGACCGCGCGGCGGACCACCGACCAGTTCTTCTGCTCCACGTGCGCGCCGTCGTTCTTTCGGCCCGCACGGGAGCGGGTGAAGGTGATCTTGTGTTCGGTGCAGTACCGCTGCAGCTGGTCGTTGATGAACTCGCTGCCGTTGTCGGAGTCGATGCCGATGATCGGGAACGGGAACGGGAACGCCTCGGTGATGTCCATCAGCGCCGGGAACACCCACTTCTGGGCCTTGTTCTTCACCGCCTGCGTCTCGGTCCAGGCCGAGTGAATGTCAGTCACCGTCAGGGTTTGACAGAAGTCGCCCCGCGGGATATGCCACCTTCGATGGCCCCGCCCGGGCGATCAGATGCGCGCTGGAGATCGCCTAGCGGGTACGCGAGCTCGGCATCGAGATCCGCGCTGGGGTTCACTCCGGCGAGTGCGAGATCCTGGATGGCAAGTGCGCGGGCCTGACGGTCTCGATCGGTGCTCGGATCAGCTCAACAGCCGCCCCCTCGCAGGTCCTGGTGTCACAGACGTCAAGGACCTCCTCGCGGGGTCCGGGATCACCTTTGAGGATCGAGGCAAGCACCGGCTGAAGGGCCTCCCGGACCCCTGGCGACTGTTCGCCGTCGTTGCCTGATCTGCCCTGGTGGCTGCGTCAGCTGATGCACTGTCGGGCGGATCGACGGTCCGCGGCGGTCGAAGTGCCATCCGCAAGGTGTCGCGTTCCGTCGAGTCCTGCCCGGCTCTTGACTCGTGTCCGCTGAAGCTCAGCCTGGATCCACCGCGCGCCGTTGAGGTGATCCGCGGGTCGTAACGCCGTGATGCCCTTCTGCTGCACCAGAATCGATCTTGCGAAGGAACGATTCGAGGTCAGCGGAAGGGCATCTGGTAGATGCGAGTCTGTCATGGCTTCACTGCCACGTTCGACGATCCGGACCTCGTGTCGTGCGCCGGGTTGGCGCCGGTGCTGGCGCTGGCCGAGCGCGTGGGGTTGCAGCGGCTGGCCACCGAGCATGTTCGGATCGACCAGCCGGGCGGCCGGTTCGCT
>DATCDE010000075.1 GCA_036510875.1 Actinomycetes bacterium | reverse complement strand
AGGACGACGACGTCGAAGTGCTCCATGAGCTTCTCCTCGATCGGGATCGCTCAGGTCAGGCGTGCTGGTCTGCGACCGGGTCTGGTTGAACAGACCACTCGGCGGGTTCGTCGTCGGTGTCGGCGTCGGCGATCGTCTTCGACTGCTGCACCTTGCCTGGCGTGTGGTGCTGCGGTGCGTAGACGGTGTAGACCTGCATGGGCTCGGCGCCGATATTGGTGACGTTGTGCCAGCTGCCGGCCGGAACGAGGACGCACCAGCCGTCGGTCACCTCCTGGTCGAAGGTCAGGTTCTCCTTGGCCGGCCCCATCTGGGCGCGACCGCGACCGCGTTCGAGCCGAATGAACTGATCGGTCTCACCGTGCTTCTCCAGTCCGATGTCGCTGTTGACCGGAATCGACATGACAGTGACCTGCAGGTAGGGACCGCTCCAAACCACGGCGCGGTAATCGGGGTTCTCGAGCGTCTCGGTCTCCAGGTCGAACGCCTGGGGACGGGGACCGATGTCTGCGATGCTCATGCTTCGACACTAGCCCTGCACAGGCACTCGCGGACTTGTCGAGGTGAACCGCTCCGGGTTCTGTGGAGTTCGGTTCGATACAAGCCTGTGGGGTAGCTGCGCGGCGGTGCCCGTAGTAGATCGGGCTGCTCCAGGAGCGCCCGTCCGCAGGGGCGAAGTCCTGACCGAGCGGCTGCAAGGCGCCCTGAGCAGCGGCGCCAGCATCGAGCAGGCTGAGGGTGCCATCGCGCGGATGAGGTCCGGCAGCATCGACGAAGCGTTCACGCTCCCGAGCGTTTCCGCCGGGATCACAGCCTGCACCAGAGCGTCGTCGCGGAGGCAGTCGTCAAGGACCCGCGGCCGATCAGGGGTCTCACCGCCGCCTGACAGCGTCGAGGGAACCCGTCCAGCCGGAAGTTGTGCGCCGCTGGTCATGCGCATAGTGTCGATGTGTTGCCCTGGACCCCGGTGACGCGTCCAAGGACGCCTGGCTGACCAGGGATCTTGTGTGCGTTTCCTGGACCGTCGTGACGTTCGGTGCCCCAGCCGGACAGGAGCCACTGCCGTGACCGCAGCGACATCGATTTGGTTGGCGGACTGTCAGCCCACGGTCCCGAGGTCAGCGATCCCCACCGATCGAAGTCCCGTCTGGGGTACCGATGTGCTCGTCGTCGGGGCGGGGATCACCGGGCTACTCGTCGCCCTGAACCTGGCCGAATCGGGCATGAAAGTCACGGTCGTTGATGCCGGCAGTTTCGGCGACAACACCTCGACCCACAGCACCGTCAAGCTCACGGCCGCCCACGGCACCACCCTGGCCAGCATCGCCAGTAGGGCAGGCGCTGAAGCTGCCGTCCGATACGGCGCCGCGAATGCCATTGGCCTGCAGCGACTTCGCGAGACGATCGGCCGATACAACATCGCCTGCGACCTGACCGATGACGTGCACTTCGTCTACACGGCACGGGAGGAGGGGCGCGCCGACCTGGTCGAGACGGCACGGCTGTCGACTCTGGCTGGCATACCCACCCTCGCGGACGGGGAGCTGCCGATCCCCGTCGATGCGGTTTCGGTGTTGCGACATGAGGGCCAGGCGCTGGTCCAGCCCGCGGCACTGCTCAACGGCCTCACGTCGGCCTGTGCAGCGCTCGGGGTGTGGTTCCTGCCCACGTTGTCGGCGTTGACCGTTGAGTCCGAGGAGTCGAGCCTCCGCGTCGGGTTGTCCGACGGATCGTTCGTCGTTGTCGGCAACGTCGTCGAGGCAAGCCACATGCCATTCCTGAACCGTGCGGGTGCCTTCGCCCGACTGGTGCCCCACAGAGCCTTCGCCCTAGCGGGCGCCCTCCCGCCCGGTGCACTCGCTGGCACCACCTACACCTCGGATGACCCCACGCGGTCGACCCGGGTGGTGCTCCGAGAAGGCCGCCCGTGGCTTGTCGCGGTGGGCGAGCACCAACTCGTGGGCCGCGGTGGTCCCTCCAGCGCCATGGCCGACAATCTGGCGCGGTGGGTCCGTGAAGTCTTCGACGTCCAGGACGTCCGATTCGCCTGGTCGGCCCAGGACCTGCACAGCGCCGACCACCTCCCCATGGTCGGCCAGGTCGGCGGTGATCCTCGTATCCTCATGGCCACCGGATTCGGCGGATGGGGGTACACGAACGCGGCAGCCGCTGCGGATGTGATCCACTCACTGGTGACGGGGACCGATCCCAGTCCATGGGCTGCCGACTGGGATCCCAGACGTACCGGCTTGCCGGGGAGCCTGCCCGGCTTGGTTGCTACGGGTGTGGAAGTTGCGGCCTGTTTCGTCGGAGATCGCATCCGATCCCTGACCGGTGCGAAGGACTCCGCCCTCGAACCCGGGCAGTCCGGCGTGCGTCGCGAAACCGAACGCACCGTCGCCCGCTACCGAGATCGCGCGGGCGACCTTCACGAAGTCGACGCGAGATGCACCCACTTGGGATGCCTTGTGAGATGGAACGACGAGGACTTGAGCTGGGACTGCCCCTGCCACGGTTCACGCTTCTCGCCCGACGGTGACGTCCTCGAGGGCCCAGCGCACACCCCCTTGGAGCGCATCCCGAAACCGTCGTCGTAGTCATCGCCATCAGAGTCGTGGGGTGTCGCGTTGAGTGCCACCTCTGGCTCTACCGGGCGCGCAGCGGTGTTCTGGCGAATCGACAACGTCTGCTTGGCCTCAGATCCGAACCCGCGGCCGGGCATGTAGTCCAGCCCGAACCAGAGTGCAGGCGGTCTTCGGGCCAAGAGTCGAGAAGCTCCGCCGGCGACCTTTTGCCCCGGTGCCCGAGTCTGTTTCGTTGGAGATGCGATTTCTTCAAGCCGAGTGAGCAACCCCGTATCCCCATGACCCGCCGGACCGCTTGACGAGGTGGCGGGGGGCAGAGTCCACTCCTCGTCCTCAGTTGCAGGGAGGTTTCGCGACGGATCAAGATTCGTTTAGTGCCAGGGAGTTCCAGCCCAGGTCCGGGAAGCCGGCTGCCGCCGCGATCCGTCCGGATGCCTCGTTGTCGGGCAGGTGAAGGTAGGTCGGCACGACTCCACGTGACAGCAAGGACGCGGCGGCTTGTGCGACCAGGAGTCGAGCAAGACCTTTACCGCGGGCCTCGGGAACCGTCCCGACGCTGAGCTCGTGCACCAGGTGGTCGTGGCGCTTGATGCCGACACCGGCGAGGTGACGGCCCCGGTCGTCGGTGGCGACGAGTACGTCGCCACCGAAGGGACGTAGCCACTCGGGGACGTCGTGGTGGGTGGCCGGGAGCCACTGTCCGATACGGGGGAGTTCAGTGGGTGCGTTCGTCCAGCGGTAGACGCGTCGCTCCACAGTCCGCTCGGGCATCCCGAGCAGAGCCGGAAGGACGTCGACCGGGCCGTCGGTGCCCAGCAGTGTCGAGGCCGCGTAGGCCGCATCGGGCGGAAGGCTGACGACGCAGCGCCCGGCTGGGTCCACCAGACCGGTGAGCAGCTCGGGACGTCCGTCCCAACCCGCGCGGGCGACGCGCGGGTTGGCGATGACGACAAGCCCTGGTCGCGTCGGGACTGCGCCGGCCCAGCTGCGCACGTGACGTACCAGCGGCACGGGCATGGCCTCGGACATCAGGGTGACGGTCATGACGGCTCCTCGACAGAGGTGGATCGGATGTCATCGACGCTAGGGAGATGGGCGGGTGGTCGAACCGGTGGAATCACCAGGTTCGTGACGCACTGCGACGTAGGAATCTCTCTCCTCGCACGTGAGCACCACCGCGTCGGCAGCAGGTCCGTCCGGATCGTCGGGACGGACCTGCTGCGAGGGCGTGCAACCGAGAAGCCCCGCAGGGGAGGGACCTACCCGGGTCAGTAGCTGGCTCAGTGGTGCATGTGGGCGACGGCACCGGCCGCCTGGCGAGTCGCGGGCAGCTTCGTGACTGCCGCGACGACGACGGCGACGGCGAGAAGGGCCGCACCCACCATCCCTCGGCCGAAGGCGTCTCCGGCACCGGCAGCGGTCGCGAGGCTGCCGCCGGTGGCGGCGACGGCGGAGATGATCGCCACGCCGAGAGCTGCCCCGACCTCGTGGCCGGTCATCAGGAAGCCGGAGGCCATCCCGGCGTGCTGCGCAGGGATTCCGTTCATCGCCGTCATGGAAACCGACACGAACACCAGGCCGATGCCGAAGCCGAGGAGCAGCAGACCGGGCAGCAGGTCGGTCACGTAGTGCGCTGTCGCGGGCGACCTGGATAGCAGCAGCGCGCCGGCGACCGTCAGAGCCAGGCCCACCCCGGCGATCCAGCGAGCGGCGACCACGGCGGCGAGGTGGCTGGCGGAGTGCGCGGCGCCGGCCATGGC
>DATCDE010000074.1 GCA_036510875.1 Actinomycetes bacterium | reverse complement strand
TGGCGGCGGCGCGAGCCGTGCTGGACGCCGAGCCGGGGCTGGCGCTCGGGTACTGCGCGCTTGTCGACCCGGCCGACCTCAGCGACGTGGGACCCTCCTTCCTGGGCCGGGGGCTGCTGCTCGTGGCTGCCAAGGTCGGGGGCACCCGGCTGATCGACAACGCACTCATCGACGACGTGGGAGTGACCAGGTGACCCGAAGGCTGCCGCTTCCGTCCCGACTGCTGGCCCCGCCACCGGGCTGGACGACGGACACGGACGTCGTCGTGGTCGGCAGTGGCATCGCCGGGCTCACCGTGGCGCTGGGCGCCCGGGCCGAGGGGCTGCGAGTGCTCCTGGTCACCAAGGCACTGCTCGAGGCCGGATCGACCCGGTGGGCGCAGGGCGGGATCGCCGCCGCGCTGGGCCCGGGGGACACCCCCGACCAGCACCTGCACGACACCCTGGTCGCCGGCGTCGGGCTGTGCGACGTCGAGGCGGTGCGCACCCTGGTCACCGAGGGGCCGGGCGCCGTCCGCCGGCTGATCGCCCTGGGCGCCGCGTTCGACCGCGACCCCGACGGTACCCTCGCGCTGACCCGCGAGGGCGGCCACCTGCGCAACCGGATCGCGCACGCCGGTGGCGACGCCACCGGGGCGGAGGTGTCCCGGGCCCTCGCGGCCGCCGTCGTGGCCGACCCGGACATCGAGGTCATCGAGCACGCCCTGGTGCTCGACCTGCTGCACGACGCCGAAGGCCGGGCGGCCGGCGTCACCCTGCACGTCATGGGCGAGGGCACCGAGGAGGGCGTGGGTGCGGTCTACACCCGGGCCGTCGTCTTGGCCACCGGCGGTCTGGGCCAGGTCTTCGCGCAGTCCACCAACCCGGTGGTCTCGACCGGCGACGGCGTGGCGCTCGCGCTACGGGCCGGCGCCGAGGTGGCCGACATGGAGTTCGTCCAGTTCCACCCCACCGTGCTCTACCTGGGCCCCGCCTCGCGCGGCCAGCAGCCGCTGGTGTCCGAGGCGGTGCGCGGCGAGGGGGCGTTCCTGGTCGACGACGACGGCAAGCGGTTCATGCAGGGCCAGCACGAGCTGGCTGACCTGGCGCCGCGCGACGTCGTCGCCAAGGCGATCTTGCGGCGGATGCGGGAGAGCGGCGTCCCCCACGTGTGGCTGGACGGCCGGCACCTGGGCCGGGAGCTGTGGGAGCGCCGGTTCCCCACGATCCTGGAGTCCTGCCGGGCGCACGGCGTCGACCCGGTCAGTGACCTCATCCCGGTGGCTCCCGCCGCGCACTACGCGAGCGGCGGGGTGCGCACCGACACCTGGGGCCGGACCTTGGTGCCCGGGCTGTACGCCGTCGGCGAGTGCGCCTGCACCGGCGTCCACGGCGCCAACCGGCTGGCCTCGAACTCGCTGCTCGAGGGCCTGGTCTTCGCCGAGCGGATCGGCGTCGACCTGGCCCGTGAGCTTCCGCCGCGGCGGGAGCCGGTCGAGGACACCCGGCCGGCCCTGCTGTTCGACGCCAGTGTCCGGGCGCACGTGGCCGCCACCATGACCGACGGCGCCGGCGTGCTGCGCAGCCGGGACAGCCTGCGGCTCACCCAACTGCGGCTGACCGAGCTGCGGCTGCTCGCCACCGAGGCGCCGAGCACCGACTCCTGGCAGGCCACCAACCTGCACCAGGTGGCGTCGTTCATCGCGGCCGCGGCGCTGGAGCGCGAGGAAACCCGCGGCAGCCACTGGCGCGAGGACTTCCCGGACCGTGACGACGCGCGCTGGCGGCGGCACCTGCTGGGCTCCCAGCAGGACGGCGTGTGCCGGCTGGTCCACGGTTCTGCCCTGGAGCAGGAGTCGGCATGACCCTGCGCGCCGCGCTGGCCGACCGGCTCACCGCTGCCGGCCTGGACCCCACGGCCGTCGAGGCGCTGGCCCGCACGGCGCTGGCCGAGGACCTGGCCGGCGGGGTGGATGTGACGTCGGCCGCCACCGTCCCGGCCGACCAGTGGTCGGTTGGGGACTTCGGCTCCCGCGCGGCCGGGGTGGTGGCCGGTCTCGACATCGCGGCAGCGGTGCTGGACGTCGCCACCGACGCAACCGCTGGCTTCGCGTTCCCCGCTGCGGACGGCGCGTGGGTCGAACCGGGCACCGTCGTCCTCACCGCCCGGGCCCCCACCCGGGCGCTGCTCACCGGCGAGCGGACCGCGCTGAACCTGCTGTGCCACCTGTCCGGGGTGGCGACGCTGACCCGCCGCTGGGTGGACGCCGTCGAGGGCACCGGTGCGCGGATCCGGGACACCCGCAAGACCACCCCTGGGCTGCGGGCGCTGGAGAAGTACGCCGTCCGCTGCGGTGGCGGCGTCAACCACCGGATGTCCCTGTCGGACGCCGCCTTGGTCAAGGACAACCACGTGGTGGCCGCCGGTGGGGTGGCCGAGGCCTTCGACTCCGTCCGCCGGATGTGGCCCGAGCTGCCGGTCGAGGTCGAGGTGGACTCCCTCGACCAGCTGCGCACCGTGCTGGACGCCGGTGCCGACCTCGTGCTGCTCGACAACATGGCGCCGGACCTGCTGCGGCAGGCGGTGGCGGTCACCGCCGGCCGGGCGCGGCTCGAGGCGAGCGGTGGGCTGACGCTGGACACGGCCCGTGCCGTCGCGGAGACCGGGGTCGACTACCTTGCCGTGGGCGCGCTCACGCACTCCGCGACCGTGCTGGACATCGGGCTCGACCTCCGGGAGGACAGCTGATGCTGCTCGCGATCGACGTGGGCAACACCAACACCGTCATCGGGCTGTTCGACGCCGAGTCCCTCGAACGCTTCTGGCGGGTCAAGACGGACAGCCGGTCCACGGCCGACGAGATGCGGCTGCTGTACCGGTCGCTGCTCGTCGACGAGCCCGAGATCACCGGTATCGCGCTGTGCTCCTCCGTCCCCGCGGTGCTGCACGAGCTGCGGACGATGCTGGACCGGTACTACGCCCACCTGCCGACGGTGATCGTCGAGCCGGGGGTGCGGACCGGAGTCCCGGTGCTCACCGACAACCCGCGGGAGGTCGGTGCGGACCGCATCGTCAACACCCTGGCCGCGCACACGCTGTTCGGCGGGCCCTCGATCGTGGTCGACTTCGGCACCTCGACCAACCTGGACGTCGTGT
>DATCDE010000073.1 GCA_036510875.1 Actinomycetes bacterium | reverse complement strand
CGCCGCCGAGCTCACGCTGCTGGCCAGGGCGCTGGCCGCCGACCTGCCCGTGCTGGGCGTGTGCCGGGGCATGCAGCTGATGGCCGTGCACGCCGGCGGCGCGCTGCACCAGCACCTGCCCGAGGTCGTGGGGCACGAGCGCCACCGGCCCGGCCCGGGCGTCTACGGCGAGCACCCGGTGCGGCTGGCCGCCGGCTCCGGGGCGGCCGGCATCCTCGGCGAGGAGGTGTCGGTGCGCTCCTACCACCACCAGGGGCTGGCCGACCCCGGCTCGCTCACCGTGACCGGCTGGGCCGACGACGGCTCCGCCGAGGTGGTCGAGGACCCGACTCGCCGGTTCGCCCTCGGCGTCCTGTGGCACCCCGAGGTCGGCGACGACCCCCGCCTGTTCGACGCGCTCGTCGCCGCCTCCCGCTGAACCTGTCAGGGTCAGGACGAGCTCTACGTCGTCCTCACCCTGACAACTCGCTAGAGGGGGGTGACGTAGGCGCCGGAGATGCCGCCGTCCACCAGGAAGTTGGCCGCCGTCATGAACGAGGAGTCGTCGCTGGCCAGGAAGGCGACGGCCGCGGCGATCTCGTCCGGCTCGCCGAAGCGGCCCATCGGGATGTGCACCAGCCGCCGCTGGGCCCGCTCGGGGTCCTTGGCGAACAGCTCCATGAGCAGCGGGGTGGCCACCGGCCCCGGCGAGATCGCGTTGACCCGGATGCCCTCACGGGCGAACTGCACGCCCAGCTCACGGGTCATCGCCAGCACGCCGCCCTTGGACGCCGTGTAGGAGATCTGCGAGGTGGCCGCGCCGAGGGTCGCCACGAAGGACGCCGTGTTGATGATCGAACCCTTGCCCTGGCGCTGCATGTGCGAGAGCACCGCCTTGCAGCCGAGGTACACCGAGGTCAGGTTGACCTCCTGCACCCGGCGCCAGGCGTCCAGCCCGGTGACCAGGATCGAGTCGTCGTCCGGCGGGGAGATGCCCGCGTTGTGGAACGCGACGTCCACCCGGCCATAGGTCTGGACGGTGGTGGCGTACAGCCGCTCGTTGTCCTCGGGGCTGGTCACGTCGACCTGGACGAACAACCCACCGAGCTCCTCGGCGACCGGTCCACCGGCCTCCTCGTTCAGGTCGGCGACGACCACCTTGGCGCCCTCAGCGGCGAGCCTGCGAGCGGACGCCAGCCCGATCCCGCTGGCGGCGCCGGTGATCACGGCGACGCGGTCTTGCAGACGGTCCATCACGATGCTCAGGCCTCCGTAGCGATGAAGACGTTCTTGACCTCGGTGAACGCGTCGACCGCGTCCGGTCCCAGCTCCCGGCCGAGGCCGGACTGCTTGTAGCCCCCGAACGGCGTCCAGTAGCGCACCGACGAGTGGCTGTTGACCGACAGGGCGCCGGTCTCGACCGCGCGCGAGACGCGCAGCGCCCGGCCCAGGTTCTCGGTCCAGATCGAGCCGGACAGCCCGTAGGGGGTGTCGTTGGCGATCCGGATGGCGTCCGCCTCGTCCTCGAACGGCAGGACGACGACGACCGGGCCGAAGATCTCTTCGCGCGCCGAACGGTCGTCCGGGGACGTCGGCGCCAGCACGGTCGGCGGGAACCAGAACCCCGGGCCGCTGGGGCAGCTGCCGCGGAACGCGACCGGCGCGTCGTCCGGCACGTATGAGGCGACCGTCTCCCACTGGCCGCGGCTGATCAGCGGACCCATCTCGGCAGTGTCCAGGCCCGGGTCCTCGACCCGCACCCCGGCCACGGCCGGCTCGAGCAGCTCCATGAACCGGTCGTAGGCGGAGCGCTGCACCAGGATCCGGGAGCGCGCGCAGCAGTCCTGGCCGGCGTTGTCGAAGACGCCGTACGGCGCGGTGGCCGCGGCCCGCTCCAGGTCGGCGTCGGCGAACACGATGTTCGCGCTCTTGCCACCCAGCTCGAGGGTGACCCGCTTGACCTGCTCGGCGCAGCCGCGCATGACGCCCTTGCCGACCTCGGTGGAGCCGGTGAAGACCACCTTCCGGACGGCGGGGTGCGTGACGAACCGCTCCCCGACCACGGAGCCCTTGCCCGGCAGGACGGTGAGCACGCCCTCGGGCAGGCCGGCCTCGAGGGCCAGCTCGCCCAGCCGGATCGCGGTGAGCGGGGTCAGCTCGGCCGGCTTGAGCAGCACCGTGTTCCCGGCGGCCAGCGCCGGGCCGAAGCCCCAGCCGGCGATCGGCATCGGGAAGTTCCACGGCACGATCACGCCAACGACGCCGAGCGGCTCCTTGAAGGTGACGTCGACGCCGCCGGGCACCGGGATCTGCCGGCCGAACAGCCGCTCCGGCGCCGCGCTGTAGTAGGTCAGCACGTCGCGGACGTTGCCGGCCTCCCAGCGGGCGTTGCCGATCGTGTGGCCGGAGTTGGCCACCTCGAGCCGGGCCAGCTCCTCGAGGTGGGAGTCGACCTGCTCGGCGAGCCGCCGCAGCAGCCTCGACCGGTCGGCGGGGGCCACGTGGCGCCAGGTCTCGAAGGCCCGCTGCGCCGAGGCCACCGCCGCGTCGGTGCCGGCCAGGTCGGTCTGCTCGATCGTGGTGATGACCTGTTCGGTCGAGGGGTTGACGACGTCGTGCGTCGTGGTCATGCGAGTGCTCACATCCGTTCGAAGGAGCGGTACCGCTCCCAGTCGGTGACAGCCCGGGCGAACGCCTCGAGCTCGATCCGGCCCATGTTCGTGTAGTGGTCGACGACCTCCTCGCCGAACGTCTGTCGGGCGAAGGCGCTGCCGTCCCACAGCTCGATGGCCTGGTGAAGGAACTCCGGCACCCGCTCCGCGTCGGCCTGGTAGGCGTTGCCTTCGAAGGCGGCCTCCAGCGGCAGCTCGCGCTCGATGCCGTCCAGGCCGGCGGCGATCATCGCGGCGGTGGCCAGGTACGGGTTCACGTCACCGCCCGGGATCCGGTTCTCCAACCGCAGCCCCGGGCCGTGGCCGACCAGCCGGAACGCGCAGGTGCGGTTGTCCGGGCCCCACTTGATCGCCGTCGGGGCGAACGACCCGGCCACGTACCGCTTGTAGGAGTTGATGTTCGGGGCGAAGAACAAGGTGAGCTCGCGCATGTGCGCCAGCTGGCCGGCGATGAAGTGCCGGCCGAGGGCGGACAGCCCGTGCTCGTGGTCGTCGTCCGAGGCCATGGCCAGCGAGCCGTCGGTCCCGCGGAACGACAGGTGGATGTGGCAGGAGTTGCCCTCGCGCTCGTTGAACTTGGCCATGAAGGTCAGCGAGCTGCCGTCCTGCGCGGCGATCTCCTTGGCGCCGTTCTTGTAGACCACGTGGTTGTCGCAGGTGGTCAGCGCGTCCGCGTACTTGAACGCGATCTCGTGCTGGCCGAGGTTGCACTCGCCCTTGGCCGACTCCACCGTCATGCCCGCGCCGTACATCTCGTTGCGGATGCGGCGCAGCAGCGGCTCGACCCGGGCGGTGCCGAGCAGCGAGTAGTCGACGTTGTAGAGGTTGGCCGGGGTCAGGCCGCGGTAGCCGGACTGCCAGGCGTCCTCGTAGCTGTCCCGGAACACGATGAACTCCAGCTCGGTGCCGACCAGCGCCTGCATGCCGGCGTCCTCGAGCCGCGTGAGCTGACGGCGCAGGATCTGCCGGGGCGACGCGACGACGTCCTCTCCGTCGAGCCACCGGACGTCGGCGAGCAGCAGCACGGTGCCCTCCTGCCAGGGCACGTATCGCAGCGTGTCCAGGTCGGGCTGCAGCACGAAGTCGCCGTAGCCGGTGCCCCACGACGACATCGAGTAGCCGTCGACGGTGTTCATGTCGACGTCCACGGCGAGCAGGTAGTTGCAGCCCTCGGTGCCGTGCCCCAGGACGTCGTCCATGAAGTGCCGGGCATGCAGCCGCTTGCCCTGCAGCCGGCCCTGCATGTCGGTCAGGGCGACGAGCACCGTGTCGATCCGCCCGGAGTCGACGTCGCCGGCCAGCTGCTCGACGGTGAGTGCAGGGACACGGGCCATGGCGTTATCCTGTCGTCCGAAGGGCGGTAAAGGTTCGTCGGCGGAACTTTAGCGGTCCGGCCCGGGCGCGGGGACGGGTCACCCTAGGAAACCGCGCAGCAGGGCCGAGGTGGCGTCGCAGTGCTCGGCCATCATCCGGGACGCCCGCTCGGCCTCGCCCGCCAGGATGGCCTCGACGACGGCCGCGTGCTGTCGGTCGGAGTGCGCGAGGTTGGCCGAGAGCACCGGGATGGCGGCCAGCAGCTCGCCGATCCGCAGCTGGGCGTCGGTCACCGCGGCGAGCAGCAGCGGGCTGCCGGCAAGCTCGGCGATGCGCAGGTGCAGCCGCGAGTCGGCTCCCCGGCGGGCCC
>DATCDE010000072.1 GCA_036510875.1 Actinomycetes bacterium | reverse complement strand
TTCAACCACTTCTTCCGCGGACGTGACCACGAGGGTGGCGGCGACCAGATCTACTTCCAGGGCCACGCCTCCCCCGGCATGTACGCGCGGGCCTACCTCGAGGGCCGGCTGACCGAGCACCAGCTCGACGGCTTCCGGCAGGAGCTCACCCACCCGGGCGGCGGCCTCTCGTCCTACCCCCACCCCCGGCTCATGCCGGAGTTCTGGGAGTTCCCGACGGTGTCGATGGGTCTCGGGCCGCTGAACGCGATCTACCAGGCGAGGTTCAACCGCTACCTCGCCGGGCGCGGGTTCAAGGACACCTCGGACCAGCGCGTCTGGGCGTTCCTCGGCGACGGCGAGATGGACGAGGTCGAGTCCGTCGGCGCGATCGGCCTGGCCGCGCGCGAGGAGCTCGACAACCTCACGTTCGTCGTCAACTGCAACCTGCAGCGGCTCGACGGTCCGGTACGTGGCAACGGCAAGGTCATCCAGGAGCTCGAGTCGCTGTTCCGCGGTGCCGGGTGGAACGTCATCAAGGTCGTGTGGGGCCGGAACTGGGACCAGCTGCTCGCCAATGACCCCGACGGCGCGCTGGTCAACCTCATGAACACCACGCCGGACGGCGACTACCAGACGTTCAAGGCCGAGGACGGCGCCTTCGTCCGCGAGCACTTCTTCGGCCGCGACCCGCGGACCCGCAAGATGGTCGAGGACTGGACCGACGAGGAGGTCTGGAGCCTGCAGCGCGGCGGCCACGACTACCGCAAGCTGTACGCCGCCTACCTCGCCGCGGCGGAGCACACCGGCCAGCCCACCGTGATCTTGGCCAAGACCATCAAGGGCTGGACCCTGGGCAGCCACTTCGAGGCGCGCAACGCGACCCACCAGATGAAGAAGCTGGCCATGGATGACCTGGTCGCCTTCCGCGACCGGCTGGAGATCCCGATCCCGGACGACCAGATGGACGCCAAGCTGCCGCCGTACTTCCACCCGGGACCGGACTCCGACGTGGCCGCCTACGTGGCCGAGCGGCGGCAGGCCCTCGGCGGGTCGGTACCCGAGCGGCGCAGCGCCGCGAAGGCGCTCGTGCTGCCCGGCGACCCGGTCTACGACGTGGTCCGCCGCGGCTCCGGCAAGCAGGAGGTCGCCACCACGATGGCCTTCGTGCGGCTGCTGCGGGAGCTGTTCAAGGACCCCGAGATCGGCCCGCGGATCGTCCCGATCATCCCGGACGAGGCGCGCACCTTCGGGATGGACTCCATGTTCCCGACCCAGAAGATCTACAGCCCGCACGGCCAGACCTACCTGTCGGTGGACCGCGACCTCGTGCTGTCGTACAAGGAGTCCGAGACCGGCGTCATCCTGCACGAGGGCATCAACGAGGGCGGGTCGGTCGCCTCGTTCACCGCGGTGGGCACGTCGTACGCCACCCACGGCGAGCCGATGATCCCCGTCTACATCTTCTACTCGATGTTCGGCTTCCAGCGCACCGGCGACGGGCTGTGGGCGGCCATGGACCAGATGGCGCGCGGCTTCGTGCTCGGCGCCACGGCTGGGCGGACGACGCTCAACGGGGAGGGCTTGCAGCACGAGGACGGGCAGTCTCCGCTGATCGCGGCCACCAACCCCGCGGCCGTGCACTACGACCCGGCGTTCTCCTTCGAGGTCGCGCACATCGTCAAGGACGGGCTGCGCCGCATGTACGGCGACGACCCGGAGAACGTCTTCTTCTACCTCACGGTCTACAACGAGCCGTACGTCCAGCCGGCCGAGCCCGAGGGCCTCGCCGTGGAGGACCTGCTGCGCGGCATGTATCTGTACGCGCCGGCGGCGGACGTGCCGGAGGGCGCGCCCAAGGCCCAGCTGCTGGCGTCCGGCGTCGCGGTGAACTGGGCGCTCAAGGCGCAGCGGCTGCTGCGGGACGACTGGGGCGTGCACGCGGACGTGTGGTCGGTGACCTCCTGGAACGAGCTGCGCCGGGAGGCCCTGGCGGTGGACCGGTGGAACCGGCGGCACCCGTCCGACGAGCCGCGGGCGCCGTTCGTCACCCAACGGCTGGCCGACCGGCCCGGCCCGGTGGTCGCCGTCTCGGACTACATGCGCGCGGTGCAGGACCAGATCCAGGGCTACGTGCCGCAGGACTTCAGCTCGCTCGGGACTGACGGCTGGGGCATGTCGGACACCCGCGGTGCGCTGCGTCGGCACTTCGGCGTGGACGCCGAGTCGATCGTCGTCCAGACGTTGGGCCGGCTCAGCCGGACCGGCGCGGTGGACCCCGCGGCGGCCGCCCAGGGGATCGACCTCTACGCGCTGACCGACATCCGCTCGGTGGACCCGGGCACGGGGATGGGGGACGCGTAGTGGCCAAGCAGGAGGGGCACCACGACAGGCACCATGGCCGCACCGTGGATCGGATGCCCAAGAAGCTCTACGACGCGGAGCTGTTCCGGCTGCAGGCGGAGCTGGTCGTCATGCAGGAGTGGGTCCGCGCCGAGGGCGTGCGGCTCGTCGTGCTCTTCGAGGGCAGGGACGCGGCGGGCAAAGGCTCGGCGATCAAGCGGGTCACCCAGTACCTGAACCCGCGTGTCGCCTCGATCGTCGCGCTGCCGACCCCGACCGAGCGGGAGCGGTCCGAGTGGTACTTCCAGCGCTACGTCGAGCAGCTGCCCGCGGCCGGTGAGATCCGGCTGTTCGACCGGTCCTGGTACAACCGTGCAGGGGTCGAGCGGGTCATGGGCTTTTGCACCCCGGACGAGTACCGGCGGTTCCTGCACCAGGCACCGATCGTCGAGCGGCTGCTGGCCGAGGACGGCATCTTGCTGCGCAAGTACTGGTTCAGCGTCAGCGACGCCGAGCAGGAGGCCCGGTTCCGGTCCCGGCTGGACGACCCGATGCGCCGCTGGAAGCTCTCCCCCATGGACCTCGAGTCGATCACCAAGTGGGAGGCGTACTCGCGGGCCAAGGACGAGATGCTCGTGCACACCGACATCCCCGAGGCGCCGTGGTACGTCATCGAGGCGGACGACAAGCGGCGGGCCCGGATCAACATGATCGCCCACCTGCTGTCCACCGTGCCGTACACGCTGGTGCCGCCGCCGACGACGCTGGAGCTGCCGGTCCGGCCGCCGTCCACCGGGTACGAGCGGCCGCCGCGCGAGCTCAACACGTACGTGCCCGACCACGCCGGCGACATCATCAAGGCCGCCCAGCAGGCCGAGGCCTGACCCCTCCCCCCTTCTGCAGGGAGGGGGGTGGCGTTGTGGCTGTCCCACAAGGGTCTCGGCGGCGGAGTCCGTACGCTTCCCCTCATGCCCCGCCGCCACGCCGCGACCGCCCGACGCCTCGAGCAGAACCTCGGGACGCTCACGACGGCCGCGATCCAGCGGATGGACGAGACGCTGCCCTGGTACCGGGCGATGCCGCCCGCCGAGCGCTCGTGGGTCGGTTTGGTGGCCCAGGCCGGGCTGGCCGCGTTCCTCGACTGGTTCCGCCGCCCCGGCCAGTCATTGACCATCACCACGGACGTCTTCGGGACGGCGCCCAGGGAGATGGCCCGAGCCGTCTCCCTGCAGCAGACCGTCGAGCTGATCCGGGTGTCCATCGCCGTCATGGAGGAGCGGGTCGACGAGCTGGCCGCACCCGGCGAGGTGCCGGAGCTGCGCGAGGCGGTGCTGCTGTACTCGCGGGAGATCGCCTTCGCGGTGGCCCAGGTGTACGCGCAGGCGGCCGAGGCCCGCGGCGCGTGGGACGCCCGGCTGGAGGCCCTGGTCGTCGACGCGCTGCTGCGCGGCGAGGTCGACGAGGCCATCCGCTCCCGGGCCGCCGCGCTCGGCTGGGGCAGCCGCGGCAACGTGGTCGTCGTGGTTGGGCAGCCGCGGGACGCGCCCCCGGACGCCGTGGCCGACGCCGTCCAGCGCTCCGCCAAGGCCGCCCACCTGGACGTGATCAGCGGCATCCAGGGCGACCGGCTGGTGCTGGCCGTGTCCGGAGCCACCGACCCGGTCCGCGCGGCCACCGCCCTGGTCGGGCAGTACGCGGCCGGCCCCGTCGTCGTCGGACCTGTCGTCCCCGACCTCAGCGCGGCCCCCCGCTCGGCGCGAGAGGCCGTAGCCGGGCTGCGCGCCGCGCCCGCATGGCCGGGCGCCCCCCGGCCGGTGGGCTCCGACGATCTGCTGCCGGAGCGGGCCCTGGACGGCGACACGGACGCGCGGGCCCGGCTGGTCGAGCACGGCTACGCGGCCCTGGTCGGCGCGGGCGGTGACCTGCTCGTGACGCTGGGCGCCTACCTGGACGAGGGCCGGTCCATCGAGGGGGCGGCCCGCCGGTTGTTCGTGCACCCGAACACGGTGCGGTACCGGCTGCGCCGGATCGCCCAGGTCACCGGCTTCGTGCCGACCGAGGCCCGGGGCGCGTTCGCGCTGCGGCTGGCGCTCGTGTTCGGCCGGCTGGATGCGGCCCCCAAGTTGTAGGAAACCTCCAAAGATCGTCCGCGATCTCCGTCGGCGTCGACACCCGGTCGGGTCCCAGCGGTAGCCCAGGCTGGACGGATGCTCGCCATCGTCGCCCCCGGCCAGGGGGCCCAGTCCCCCGGCTTCCTCAGCCCGTGGCTCGAGCTGCCGACGGTCCGGGCCCGGCTGGAGTGGCTGTCCGCCTGCGCCGGCATGGACCTCGCGGCCCACGGCATCGAGTCCGAGGCCGAGACCATCCGCGACACCGCGGTGGCCCAGCCGCTCATCGTCGCCGCCGGACTGGTGGCGCTGCTCGAGCTGTTCCCGGTGCCGGCCGAGGCCTACGGGGTCGTCGGCATCGGTGCCGGGCACTCGGTCGGCGAGATCACCGCCGCGGCCGGCGCCCACGTGATCAGCGCCGAGCAGGCCATGGTCCTGGTCCGCGAGCGCGGCCGCGCGATGGCCGACGCGGCCGCCGCCCGGCCCACCGGCATGACCGCCGTCCTCGGCGGCGACCGGGACACCGTGGTGGCCAAGCTGGCCGAGCACGGACTGACGGCGGCCAACGAGAACGGGGCCGGCCAGATCGTCGCCGCCGGCACCCTCGAGCAGCTCGCAGCCCTGCAGGCCGACCCGCCCGACGGCGCCCGGCTGCGCCCGCTGGAGGTCGCCGGGGCGTTCCACACCGAGCACATGGCGCCCGCGGTCGACGTCTTGGGCCGGCTGGCCGGCGCGGTCACCACGCACGACCCGCGCACCCGGCTGCTGTCGAACCGGGACGGCTCGGTGGTCCACCACGGCCGCGAGGCGCTGGCCCGGATCGTCAACCAGGTCGCCGCACCCGTCCGCTGGGACCTCTGCATGGCGACCATGGCCGACCTCGGGGTCACCGGCGTGCTCGAGGTGCCACCGGCCGGCACCCTCACCGGGCTGGTCAGGCGGGCCATCCCCGGCGCGGAGACCGTCGCGCTGAAGACCCCCGACGACCTGCCGGCGGCCCGCGCGCTGGTCGAGCGGCACGGCTCCTCCAACCCGTTGTCCGACTCCCCCACCTGGCGGCTGCTCGTGGCTCCCGCCAAGGGCACCTTCCATCGCAACGGCAGCGGCGACCTGCTGCAGCCGGGCGCCGTCGTCGGCTCGGTGGTGACCCTGCGCGACGAGCACGTCGTCTCCGCACCGCACGGCGGCCACGTGGTCGAGTGGCTCGTCGAGGACGGCGACCCGGTGGCCCCGGGCCAGCCGCTGCTCCGGCTGCACCCCGAAGCGGTGGGCGTGTGAGCACCCCACTCGCGCCCCGCCCGGGCGCCCCGTTCTCCCGCATGCTGAGCGTCGGCGCCTACCGGCCGGCCCGGGTGGTCACCAACGACGAGGTCTGTGAGCACATCGACTCCTCCGACCAGTGGATCCGGGAGCGGTCCGGGATCGTCACCCGCCACCACGCTGCGCCCGAGGAGGACGTCGTCGACATGTCCGTGGCGGCCGCCGAGCAGGCGCTGGCCGGCTCGGGCATCGCCGCCGAGCAGATCGGCTGCATCGTCCTCGCGACTGTGACCCACCTGTGGCAGACGCCGTCCGCCGCCGCGATGGTCGGCCACCGGATCGGCGCGACCAACGCCGCTGCCTTCGACATCTCGGCGGCCTGCGCCGGCTTCTCCCACGGCCTCGCGCTCGCCGACAACATGATCCGCGGCGGCTCCGCCGAGTACGTGCTCGTCATCGGCTGCGAGAAGCTCACCGACATGGTCAGCCCGACCGACCGCGGCACCGCGTTCATCTTCGGCGACGGCGCTGGTGCGGCCGTGGTGGGCCCGTCGGACATCCCCGGCATCGGCCCGGTCGTGTGGGGCGCGGACGGATCGCAGCACGAGGCGATCACCCAGGACGCCCCGTGGAACGCGCTGCGCGACGGCACGACGGACCACTTCCCGATGCTCGCGATGAACGGGCCGCAGGTGTTCCGCTGGGCGGTCTTCGCGATGACCCCGGTCTGCCAGCAGGCCCTGGACGCCGCCGGGATCACCGTGTCCGACCTCGACGCCTTCATCCCGCACCAGGCGAACCTGCGCATCGTGGACGCCATGGTCAAGCGGCTGGAGATCCCCGAGTCCGTGGCGGTGGCCCGCGACATCGTCGACACCGGCAACACCTCCGCGGCGTCCATCCCCCTGGCCATGGACCGGCTGCTCGAGAGCGGTGCGGCGCCGCACGGCGGCACCGCGCTGCTCATCGGATACGGCGCCGGGCTGTCGTTCGCGGCCCAGGTGGTCACGCTTCCCTAGCCCCGCACCACGCCCCTCCGCACGACCCGGCCGCGCCCGCGACCGGTCCGCGACAACAACGAAGGAGCACATGCCCATGGCCACCCAGCAGGAGATCCTCGCCGGCCTCGCCGAGATCGTGAACGAGGTCGCCGGCGTCCCCGCTGACGACGTCCAGATGGACAAGCACTTCATCGACGACCTGGACGTCGACTCGCTGTCCATGGTGGAGGTCGTCGTCGCAGCCGAGGAGCGGTTCGGCGTCAAGATACCGGACGACGACGTCAAGGGCCTGGCCACCGTGGGTGACGCGGTCGCCTACATCGAGAAGGCGGGCGGCGCGGCGTGAGCCCGCGTCCCGGCCGCCGCGTCGTCGTCACGGGGGTGGGCGCGACCACGCCGCTCGGCGGCGATGTCGCCTCGACCTGGGACGCCATGCTGTCGGGCCGGTCGGGCATCCGCACGCTGACCCAGGAGTGGGCGGCCGAGCTGCCGGTACGGTTCGCCGCATCGGCAGCGGTCGACCCCTCCGAGGTGCTCGACCGGGTCGAGGCGCGCAAGCTCGACCGCACCCAGCAGTTCGCGCTGATCGCTGCGCGCGAGGCCTGGGCCGACGCCGGAAGCCCGGACGTCGACCCGGAGCGGCTGGGCACGGTGATCGGCACCGGCATCGGCGGCGCGCTCACGCTGCTCGGCCAGTGGGACAACCTGCGGGAGAACGGCCCGCGCCGGGTCTCCCCGCACACCATCCCGATGCTCATGCCCAACGGTCCGGCCGCGATCGTGGGGCTGGAGCTCAGGGCGCGCGCCGGCGTTCACACGCCGGTCTCGGCCTGCGCATCCGGCGCCGAGGCGGTCGCCTACGCCACCGAGATGATCCGCAGCGGCCGCGCCGACATCGTCGTGGCCGGAGGCACCGAGGCCTGCATCCACCCGCTGCCGCTGGCCGCGTTCAGCGCGATGATGGCGCTGTCCAAGCGCAACGACGAGCCGCAGCGGGCCTCCCGCCCCTACGACAAGGGCCGCGACGGCTTCGTCTTCGGTGAGGGCTCCGCCATGCTCGTCCTGGAGTCGGAGGAGCACGCTCGGGCCCGCGGCGCGCGGCTCTACGCCGAGGTGTCCGGCGTCGGGATCAGCTCCGACGGCCACCACATCGCGCAGCCGGACCCGGAGGGCCACGGCGTGATCCGGGCCATGCGGGCGGCGCTGGACGACGCGGGCGCCGCCCCCGGCGACATTGTGCACCTGAACGCGCACGCGACGTCGACGCCGCAGGGCGACGTGGCCGAAGCCGCCGCCATCCGGGTGGTGCTCGGCGACGCGACCGACCGGGTCGCAGTGTCGGCCACCAAGTCGATGACCGGGCACCTGCTGGGCGCCGCCGGGGCGCTGGAGTCGGTGGCCACGGTGCTCGCGCTGCGGCACCGGGTGGCGCCACCGACGATCAACCTCGACGATCCGGACGACGACGTCCACCTGGACGTGGTCCACGGCGGGCCACGCCCGCTGCCCAGCGGCGAGCTGGCCGCCTTCAACAACTCGTTCGGGTTCGGCGGCCACAACGTCGCCCTCGTCCTGCGGAGCGTCTGAGTGACCATCGCCGAAGCCCGACCCGACGCCGCCGCGGCGCCCGACCCCCGCAGCCCACGGGTGCGGATGGCCGCCCTGTTCGACCCGGGGTCGTTCACCTCGATCACCGCCGAGGACGACAGCGGCATGCTGGCCGGGGTCGGGCGCATCGACGGTTCGGTGGCCGTGGCGTTCGCCTCGGACCCGCTGATCCAGGGCGGCGCGATGGGCGCGGCCGGCTGCAAGGTGATCCTGGCGGCGTACGCCAGGGCGCTGGCCGACGACGTCCCGGTCATCGGGCTGTGGCACACCGGCGGGGCCCGGCTGCGGGAGGGCGTGCTGTCCCTGCACGCCGTCGGCGAGGTCTTCGCGATCATGACGCGGGCGTCCGGCCGCATCCCGCAGATCTCGGTGGTGCTTGGTGCCGCCGCGGGCGGCGGCGCCTACGGCCCGGCGCTCACTGACATCGTGATCATGGGCCCGGCCGGACGGGTGTTCGTCACCGGCCCGGACGTCGTCCGCTCGGTCACCGGTGAGGACGTCGACATGGAGCGCCTCGGCGGCCCCGAGCCGCACGGACGGCGCAGCGGCGTCGTCCACGTGGTCGCCGACACCGAGCGGGGCGCCCTCGACGAGGCGCGGCGGCTGGCCGCGCTGCTCGGCAACCAGGGCAGCCTAGGCGCCGTCGAGGATGCCGACCTCGGCGGTCTGCTGCCGGAGTCCGCGCGGCGCGCCTACGACGTCCACCCGCTCGTCGACGGCCTGCTGGACGAGGGCACCGGCATCGAGCTGCACCCGCGCTGGGCACCGAACATCGTGACCGCGCTGGGCCGCCTCGGCGGCCGCACGGTCGGTGTCGTGGCCAACAACCCGCTGCGGCTGGGCGGCTGCCTGGACTCTTCCTCCGCCGAGAAGGCCGCCCGGTTCGTGCGCATGTGCGACGCGCTCGGGGTGCCGCTCGTCGTGCTCGTCGACGTGCCCGGCTACCTGCCCGGCGTCGGCCAGGAGTGGGACGGCGTGGTCCGCCGCGGCGCCAAGCTGCTGCACGCCTTCGCCGAGTGCGTGGTGCCGCGCGTGACCGTGGTGACCCGCAAGGCCTACGGCGGTGCGTACATCGCGATGAACGCCAGGGCGCTGGGCGCGACCCGGGTGTTCGCCTGGGACGGCGCCACGGTGGCCGTCATGGGCTCGGTGGCCGCCGTGCGGGTGCTGCACCGGCGCCGGCTGGCCGAGGCCCCCGACGACCTGCGGGCCCAGCTCGAGGTCGAGCTGGCCGAGGAGCACGAGCTGTTGGCCGGCGGCCTGGACCGGGCCATGGCGCTCGGTGTGATCGACGAGGTCATCGCCCCGGGGACGACCCGCTCAGCGGTCGCCGCCGCCATCGCCGCGGCGCCCGCCGTCCGCGGTGCGCACGGCAACATCCCCCTGTAGCTACCTCGCAGCGGCTAGCCGGTGACCTGGTGCAGCCAGCGGACCGGGGCGCCCTCCCCGGCCCACCGGAACGTCTCCAGCTCGTCGTCCCACGGCTGACCGAGCAGCCGGGCGATCTCCTGCTCCAGCGGGCACCCCTCGGCCACCGCGGCGGCCACCGTGGCGCGCAGCCGGTCCTCCGGCACCAGCACGTCGCCGTGCACCCCGATGATCGCGTGATAGATCCCCAGGGACGGCGTGTAGGACCACCGCGCGCCCTCGACGCCGGGGGTGGGCTCCTCGGTCACCTCGTAGCGCAGGTGCTCCCACCCGCGCAGGGCGGACGCGAGCCTGGCCCCGGTGCCGGCCTGGCCCTGCCAGGACAGCTCGGCCCGCCAGCTGCCGGGGAACGCCGGCTGCGGGATCCACTCGAGGGAGGCCGGACGGCCGAGGACGCCGGCCACCGCCCACTCGACATGCGGGCTCAGCGCGGCAGTGGCTGAGTGCACGAACAACACGCCACGGGACACCGGATCCTCCTCCTGATCGGTCGGCTCGAGAGTCGCCTTCCCCAGCGGTCTCGCCGATCCCAGGAGTCACACCCGGCACGCGTGGCTCATTGTGCCTCATCCCGGCCGCCCTGGGAACCCTCGGCCACCCGGCTCCCCACGGCCCCGGGCTACCAGCGAGGATGCCGCCATGACCGTTGCCGCCGCGCCCCCCGAGCCGCGCACCGTCGAGCAGGTCCGCCAGCTGGTCGACCGGGCCGCTCCCGAGCTGGTCGAGCTCTCCCACGCCCTCGCCGCCGACCCCGAGCTGGCCTACGTCGAGCACCGGTCGGCGGCGCGCTGCGCCGACCTGCTCGAGGCCCACGGGTTCGCCGTGGAACGCGGCGCGTACGGCCAGCCGACGGCGTTCGCGGCCAGGACCGGCACGTCCGGTCCGCACGTCGTCGTGTGCGCCGAGTACGACGCCCTCCCCGAGGTCGGGCACGCCTGCGGCCACAACATCATCGCGGCGTCCGCCGTCGGCGCCGGGATCGCGCTGGCCGCCCTCGCCGCGGACGCCGGCCTGCGGGTGACCGTCCTGGGCACCCCGGCCGAGGAGTCCGGCGGCGGCAAGGTGGACCTGATCGACGCCGGAGCCTTCGACGGCGTGGACGCCGCGATCATGGTGCATCCGGCGCCGTTCGACCTGCACGCCCCGCGCGGCCTGGCCATCGAGGAGTGGAAGGTCACCTACCGCGGCCAAGCCTCGCACGCCAGCGCCTCCCCCGAGCTCGGCCGCAACGCGCTGGACGGCGTGGTGCAGGGCTACCAGGCGATCGCCATGCTGCGCCAGCACCTGCGCCCGCTGCAGCAGGTGCACGGGATCATCACCGACGGCGGGGCCGCGCCGAACATCGTCCCGGAGCGGGCCGAGGCGGTCTTCTATCTGCGCGCCGTCGACGCCGCGGACCTCGAGGACCTGCGCGACCGGGTCCGGGCCTGCCTCGAGGGGGCGGCCACGGCGACCTTCACCACGGTGACGATCGAGCGGATGGGCCACGTCTACGAGCCGCTGGCCGTGCACCCGGGCCTGTCCGCGACGTTCAGCGCGGCCTGCGCGGCGATCGGCCGGCCCTACACCCCCGATCCCGGCGGCGAGCCGATCAGCGGCTCCACCGACTTCGGCAACGTCGCCCAGCTGGTGCCCGGGGTGCACGCCGAGCTGGCGGTGCACTCGTGGCCCGCGGTCAACCACCAGCACGAGTTCGCGGCCCACTGCGTCACCGAGCCGGGCGACCGCACCATGCTCGAGGGCGCCATGGCGCTCGCGCTCACCGCGCTGGCCGTGGCCAGGGACCCGTCGGTCGTAGCGTAGGGCCATGCTGCGCATCCGGGACCTGACCAACGACCACCTCGCCTTCGGCGTTGCGACCTCGTCGTACCAGATCGAGGGCGCCGTGGACGTCGACGGCCGCGGCCGCTCCATCTGGGACACCTTCGCCGCGACCCCCGGCGCGGTTGCCGACGGCACCGATGGGTCGGTGGCCTGCGACTCCTACCGCCGGCTGGACGACGACCTGGCGGTGATCTCCGACCTCGGGGTGCCGCTGTACCGGTTCTCGGTGGCCTGGCCGCGGGTGCAGCCGGCCGGCCGGGGCCCGGTCAACGCCGCCGGGCTGGACTACTACGAGCGGCTCGTCGACGGGCTGCTCGGCCGCGGCGTCACCCCGCTGCTCACCCTGTACCACTGGGACCTCCCGCAGCCGCTCGAGGACGCCGGCGGCTGGCCGAACCGGGACACCGCCGACCGGTTCGCCGACTACGCCGCCCTCGTCCATGACCGGCTCGGTGACCGGGTCGGCACCTGGACGACCCACAACGAGCCGTGGTGCGCGGCCTTCCTCGGCTACGCCGCGGGAGTGCACGCCCCCGGACGACGGGAGCCCGCGGCCGCCTACGCAGCCGCCCACCACCTGCTGCTCGGCCACGGCCTGGCCGCACGGGCGCTGCGTGCCGCCGACCCGGGGCTCGAGGTCGGCATCGTGCTCAACCTGTCCCCGGCCTACGTGGACCAGCCGGGGGCCGAGGAGGCCGCGCAGGTCGTCGACCTGGTCCAGAACCGGTTGTGGCTGGACGCGCTGCTGCACGGCCACTACCCGGCGGCGCTGGTCGCCCGGGTGCCGGAGCTCGCCGACCCGGCCCTGGTCCGGGACGGCGACCTGGCCACGATCGCCGCCCCGCTGGACTGGATGGGCGTCAACTACTACACGCCGTTCCGGGTCGGGCTGCCCCAGCCGGACGCCCACGCCAGCGTCGGCCAGGCCACCGACGCCTACCCGGGCGCCCCGGCCTGCTCGTTCCGGCCGCGGCCGCCGCTCACGACGATGGGCTGGGAGGTCCACCCGGACAGCTTGCGCAGCCTGCTCGTCGACCTCTCCCGCGAGGCTGCCGGGGTCCCGCTCATGGTGACCGAGAACGGCGTGGCCTACCCGGACACGGCCAGGGCGGACGACGGCAGCGTGGTGGACGACGACCGGGTGGCCTACCTGCGCGACCACATCGCCGCGGTGCGGCAGGCGCAGGCCGAGGGCGCGGACGTGCGCGGCTACGTCGCGTGGAGCCTCATGGACAACTTCGAGTGGGGCGAGGGGTACACCCAGCTGTTCGGGCTGGTCGCCGTGCACCCGGGCACGCTGCGGCGGGTGCCGAAGCGGTCCTACCGCTACTTCCAGGAGCTCGTGCGGGCCGAGCCGGTCAGTCCAGGTTGACGCGGTGCTCGCCGTCCGCGATCCACTGGATCAGCTGGGCGCGCGAGAGCGTGCGGGCCCCGCACTCGCACCAGGCCGGCAGCCCATCGTCCACCGCGGCCGACGCTGCCACCTGCAGCAGGTCCACCCACGGGGGCGTCACGTCGCCGTGGTGGGCGCCGTCGTAGCGGTCGCGGTCACCGTGGCTGTGGCTGTGCCCGAGCGATGTCGACTGGTACACCGGGCCGTCAGCGGTCCGGTACACGGTGGCCAGGTGGTGGCCGTGGGTGCACTGGACGGACAGCAGGGTGAAGTCGCTGGGCCGGTCCTCGATCAGGGCCAACCCCCGCCGGGCGAGCCGTTCGCGGTCCGCATGGGCGAGCGGAGTGGTAGCCATGTCTCCACGCTAGGCCGCGGCCCCGGCAGGGGCCTGAGCCGGAAGTCCCGGCCCAGGCCGGACCGCCACGGTGCCCGGATTGGGCTGGACGGGTGACGCCGCCGCACACCGCGTCATGGCCGCCCCGATGGCACGTCTCCTCCCCGAACGGCGCGCATCGGCAGCTGAGGGGCAGTCCGATGCGGAACCGGTCGGGGCCACCGGAGGGGGCGGCCACCGACAACGACGCCCCGTCGTCACCGCTTCAAGCGGTGACGACGGGGCGTCATCCGTTCCGGCCCGGCGTGACCTCAGTACAGCGGATCGGACCGCGCCACCAACGCGGTGCGGGCCAGTCCCGCGATCTCACCGGCCAGGAAGATCTGGTCGTTGAGGTAGACGTCCTCGGCGTGCTCGGCCAGCCCGGTGAGCAGGTCCTCGCGGTGACCGGACTCCTCGGCCAGCCGCCGGGAGGTCAGTTGATCGCTCAGCCACAGCCCCCGCGCCGTCGCGTACAGCTCACTGACCTCGGGCCTGGTGTCCATCCGGGTGTCCCTCCCCGTCTCGGCGGCACTCCTGGGCTCACCCTTCCCCCGCCAGATGACGGTCACCCGGCTGGCGACATTGCCGTTTCATGACGGCTCGGCCAGGACAACGACGGGATGGGCCCCCGGGCACGCACGGCGAGCGGGGTCGGGATCGGGCTGCTCGCGGCGGGGCTGATGGCCCGCTGGCCGGCGGCGGCTGGCTGCGGCAGTGTAGCCGGAGCACCTCGGTGACGAACCCGTGACCGCCGGCAGCTCGCCGAGCTTGGCTTCGTCGTCCTCGCCGGGCGGCCGGTGCGGCTCGGAGAGCCGCTCACCGCGGCGATGACCAGCACCTCCGGCAAGGTGCTCGTGTTCGGCTGGTGGTGGTGGCTGGGCTGGCACTTCCTGGCCCGCTAACGGCGATGTCGGCGGTTCGCCGCTCCCCACACGGCCGACTGGACGGCCAGGGTGGCCCACCCGGCGATCGCCATCCCGGTGATGTTGATGAGCAGCTGCAGGGTGCTGCCCCAGACCTCCTCCCGGACCCCGAAAGCGAGGCCCAGGGCCACGTTCCCGGCAGCCGGGACGGTGGTCACCGAGACGAAGACGCCCACCAGCCCGGTCGTGCGAGCAGACGTCAGGGACAGGACGCCGGCCGCGCCGGCGATCACGGCGACAACGAGCGACCACCGGCCGGGCTGGTAGATGAAGGCGGTACTCGGCCGAAGCCCGGCAACGTCGTCGCGGACGATCCAGCCCAGCCACCTCCCGACGAGCACCAACAGGGTGGTCGCCACGATGGAGGACGCGAAGCCCACGACGACGGTCCGCAGGGCCAGCGAGAACAGTCGACGGCGACGCCGTACGAGGGCCAGTCCCAGCGCGGCGATGGCCCCGAACTCGGGCCCGAGCACCATGGCGCCGACGAGCAGGACCGGGGAGTCCAGGACGATCGCGATGCTGGCCAGCAGGGTGGCCAGCAGCATGAAGCTCACGTAGGACCAGGTCAACTCGGAGTCCTCGTAGGCGCGCTGCACGACATCGGCCCAGACCACCGCGTCGGCGCTGCTGCCCGGCGTCCTGCGTTCGGCGTCCAGTCCCTCCCGCGAGATCCAGGTGCGGACCGGCTCGATCTGGATGGCGCCCTCGGCCTGCACCCCGGTGGCCCGCACCCGGTCGATGACGTCGTTGGCCGCCTCGCGGGCGACGTCCGCGAGGATCACGTCGCCCGGCGGCCGTACGGAGGCGTCCACGAGCACCGCGAGGCTGCTCACCGCGGGATGGTCGCGCAGGACGGCGGCCACCGCCTCCCGCTGGGACGCCGGTGCGTAGATGCGCAGGTGCAGCACGACAGCATCCTGCCGCTCTACCAGCGGTTGCGGGCCTCCTCCGCCCAGCCAACGACTCCGTCCAGCGACACCCGCTCGCCGTCGTCGGTCGAGGCCCACCCGGTGTAGTGGCCGAAGCACTGATGGGTCTCGGCGGCCACCACGGCGAGGTTGGTGCGCGCGACCCGCTCGTGGAAGGGGTCGAAACGCAGGTCGAGGCGCTGCCCGGTGATCGACCACGGTCGTTTCCATTCGCTGCGGTCGTAGTCCCACCGCAGCTCGTCGCTGATCTTGTGCAGCCGACCGTCCACGAACAGGCCGTTCTCGGTCGACCCGGTCCCGTCGGTCCACTTCCCGCCGATCTGGATGCCGACCGCACCCCCGGCCACCTGGCCGTAGCCGGCCCCCCAGTTCCAGGTGATCGAGTACGGCCACCGCCCACGGCCGTGGTCCAGGACCGCGAACGACGAGTCCGCGGCGAGCGGGTGGGTGACGCCGTGCACGACTAGGCGCCCGGAGGCGGGCCGGGCGACGTCCTTCACCGTGTACTGGAACAGCCGGCGGCTCCACGGCACCACCACACCGAGCGACTCGTGGCCGTCCGGCCGATGCGCCAGGACGTCGACCTCGACGCCGGGTGCGCTGGCCCGCAGCCGGGTCCCCTCGCTGGTCTCGTCCAGGTCGATGGTCAAGTCCTTGGCGCGAGCCCTGGCCGGTCCCCCGGCACTGCGCGTGGGCAGCACGACCCCGCGGGCGAACGGCACCACGACGTCCCGCACGATCTCGGCGGCGGTGGTCCGGTCGAGGACGTACAGCCCGTGCACGCCCGCGTAGTCGAGGGAGGACACGGTCAGGCCCACCACGTGCGTCGGGGTAACGATCCCCCAGTACTCCCAGCGCTTGGTCCGACCCCACCCGCGCAGGTTCGCCGTGTGGAGCGGGACCCTCGTCCAGCCGACCGCGGCCGGGTTGAGGCGGCCGTCGGGGGTGCACAGGTCCACCGGGTCGGTGATCTCTCGCTCCGTCCGCACCGGGCCAACCTACGACGCCCCGTCCCGCCCGGCGTGCCCCGCTGAGGATTCCCGGACGGCAGCCAGTACAGTGGCGGCTCGACCTGGACGGGGGAAGGACGAAGGGAGAACCCATGGCCCGGCCAGGCCTGCTGCACCTCCGCTTCGACGTCCGCGGCTCGCTGCTCGACGCCGCGCTGGAGTGCGAGGCAGCGGTCTTCCTCCAGTGGTACGGGAACACCCGCGCCCAGCTCGACGACGAGTACGGGCCCTACGCCGACCACTCCACCTTCCTCGCACTGGCCGACGACGACGGCCAGGTCATCGCGGCCTGCCGGCTGATCACCCCGGGGCCGCTCGGGCTGAAGACGCTGGCGGACATCGGCGCCGACCCGTGGAACGTCGACGGCGAGCGGGCGGCAGCCGCCGCCGGGCTCCAGCCCGCCACCACGTGGGACATCGCCACCGTCGGCGTGCGCACTGGGCTGGGGGCGGAGGGGATGCTGGCGTCCGTCGCGCTGTACCACGGGCTGGTCAAGGTGCAGCGCGTCAACCGGGTGCGGCACGCGGTGTCGATCATGGATGACAAGGTCAAGGGGCTGATGGACGCCCTCGGCGTCTACATGCACCCGATCCCGGGGACGAGGTCGGCGCCCTACCTGGGCTCTCCCGCGAGCACCCCCGTCTACGGCGACTGCGCCAAGATGGTCGACGGCCAGCGTCGGGCCAACCCGGACGCCTACCGGCTGGTTGGCCTGGGCATCGGCCTGGACGGCATCGAGGTGCCCGGCGACGACGCGTTCCGGCTGCGCGAGCGCGACCTGGTCATCCAGCTGCCCGGCCTCCCGGTGCGGGCTCAGGCCACGCCGGGGCGCAGCGGCAGCGACGCGTAGTCGCCCAAGCGCCCTGCGGACCAGCGGCGGACCCACGGCTCCACCTCGGACGCGGGCATCGGTCGGGCCAGGTGGAAGCCCTGCATCGAGTCGACGCCGATCGCCACCAGCTCCGCGGCCGTCGCGGCGTCCTCGACGCCCTCCGCCACCAGCCGCATGCCCAGGGCGTGCGCCATCTGGTTCGTGGACGCGACGATCATGCGGCTGCGACGGTCACGGCAGATGGTGGACACGAACGACCGGTCCATCTTCAGCTCCTGAACCGGCAGGTCGCGCACGTAGGCTAGGGAGGAGAACCCAGTCCCGTAGTCGTCGATGGACAGCTGTACCCCTACGGCCCGGACGTCGTCCAGGATCTGCCGGGCTCGCTGCGGGTCGGCGAGGAAGGAATCCTCGGTCACTTCCAGGATGAAGGTGTCCGGAGCCAGGCCAGAGGCCTGGACGACGTCGAACAGGCGGGGCAGGAACAGCCCTCCGAGCAGCTCCGGCGGGGCGACGTTCATGGACAGCCGCAGCGACAGCCCGCTGGCCTCCCAGCGGCGAGCGTCGTCGACCAGCTGCTGCAGGACGATCTCGGAGATTGCCAGCATGAGCCCGGTCTGTCTGGCCACCGGAAGGAAGATGGCCGGTAGCACGAGACCGTGCTGCGGGTGCTGCCAGCGGACCAGTGCCTCGACCCCCAGCACCCGCTGGGTGGCTGCCTCCACCTGCGGCTGGTAGTGCACCGTGAGCTCGTCGCCCTGCAGGGCGCGCCGCAGCTCCTCGGCCAGGCGCAGCCGCTTGCGCGAGGAGCCGTCGCTACCGTGGTCGTAGAGCAGCGCGCCAGCACGACTGATCTTGGCCTGGTACATGGCCACGTCGGCTCTGCGGAGCAGGTCTGGGCTGACCCGGTCACCCCTCTCGCGCACCGTGATCCCGATCGAGGCCCCGACGGCGAGCTCCAGGTCCTCGACCATCGTCGGCTTGGACAGGACCGCGCGCAGCGCGTTCGCCGTCTCGAGCAGCTGAACCGGGTCGTCCTGCTCGACGAGGATCGCGAACTCGTCGCCACCCAGTCGACCCACCTGGACGTGCCGGGGCAGGGCGGCTCGCATCCGCTGCCCGGACAACCGCAGGACGGCGTCGCCAGAGACGTGGCCGAAGGTGTCGTTGACGTCCTTGAACCCGTCGAGGTCGATGAGCATGAGCGCCAACACCCGGTCCGCCTTGATCGCGGCGTCGATCTGGGCGAGGACCGCCCGCCGGTTCGGCAGGCCGGTCAGGTCGTCGGTGAGCGAGAGCTGCTGGGCCTCCGCGGCGCCGTGCGCCTCCCGCAGGGCCAGCGCCATGCGTGCCCCGGCGGCCAGCAGGGTGGCCACAGCGAGGATCGTCACGTACCAGCCGAGCGCTCCGTCTGGCCGCAGCACGAGGGAGAGCAAGGCCACGGACACCGCGCTGAGCAGGATCTTGCTCCCCGTCCCTGCGGCCGACGGGAGGCTGCCCACCCGTGGGACCCGGCAGGCCGACGTCGCCACCAGCGCGAAGGCCAGCCCGTAGGTCACGTCGAGCAGCAGGGTGAAGTCGTAGCCGCCCGAGCTGAGGTTCAGCACGATGCTGGAGTCGGCGACCGCGAGCAGCACGAACCCGACCGCGAGGAGCAGCGTCGAAGGGTCCCAGCGGCGGGCCCGCAGCACCGCCTGGGCCACGACCACCAGGGCCAGCATCAGGTCGAGCAGCGGGTACATCAGCGCCAGCATGAGGGGCAGGCCCTTGGGGCCGAAGGTCGCCGTCATCGGCACCAGCAGCAGGGCGCCGGCCAGGCAGGCGACGCCACCGGTGACCACGGCCGCGTCCAGCCAGGCGCTGAGCGCCGTGGACGGCGGGCGGTCGGCGTCGAGGAAGACGTATCCGGCCACCGCGAGATAGAAGATCAGGAACAGCCACTCGCCAGGCGCCGGGAACGAGGTGTGGACGTTGGCCAACCCGGACGCGGTCAGGACGGCGGAGCCGGCGGCCCACGCGAGCATCGCTGTCGCCAGAACCAGCGCGGCGAGCCGGCGCTGGCTCCAGACTGCGCCCACGGCACCGAGTCGCGCGATGGCCGTGAGGAAGAAGCCGGTGAGGATGACCAGCAGGTACGAGCGGCCGACATCGCTTTGTGCCTCGCCGCGCAGGGCCAGGCCGCCGAAGACCCCGGCGAAGACCCAGGCCCAGGTGAGGCTGCCCAGCCGCGCGACAACGCGGGTCCCGCGCCCGGCCGCGCGCCGCTGTCCCCCCAACACGATGCGAGACCCCCTCCCCCAGCACGTCGAAGGGCCACGGCGCACAACGCCGGGCCCCCGTTGTCCTCTCTATCGGCAGCCGGGGCCGGGGCCATGAGCCATCCGGGGTGCCTAGCGGGCCGGTGGACGCACGGCGTGGCTGGCCTAGGCTTACCGCGTGCTCGTGCGCCTGCTCCGCACCTTCCTGCGTCCCTATGCGAGGACGGTCGCAGTGGTGATGCTGCTGCAGTTCCTGCAGACCCTCGCCACGCTGTACCTGCCCACGCTCAACGCGGACATCATCGACAACGGCGTGGTCAAGGGCGACACCGGCTACATCGTCCGGGTCGGTGCCCTCATGCTGGTCATCACCGTCTTCCAGGTGGCCTGCGCGATGGCGGCGGTCTACCTCGGCGCCAAGGTGGCGATGGCGCTCGGCCGCGACGTCCGGGGTGCGGTGTTCGACCAGGTCCAGTCGTTCTCGGCCCGGGAGGTCGGCCACTTCGGGGCCCCGTCCCTGATCACCCGGACGACGAACGACGTGCAGCAGGTCCAGATGCTGGCCCTGATGACGTTCACGCTCATGGTCGCGGCGCCGATCATGGGCGTCGGCGGCGTGATCATGGCGATGCGGCAGGACATCCCCCTTTCCGGGCTGCTGCTCGTCGTCGTCCCGGTGCTGATCGTCATCGTCGTGGCCATCGTGAGCCGGATGCGGCCGCTGTTCCGCAAGATGCAGGACCGCATCGACCTGGTGAACCGGCTGCTGCGCGAGCAGATCACCGGCATCCGGGTGATCCGGGCGTTCGTCCGGGACGAGCACGAGCAGGAGCGCTTCGCCGGGGCCAACGACCAGCTGATGACCGTCTCGCTCGGCGTCGGGCGGCTGATGGCGCTGATGTTCCCGAGCGTGCTGCTCGTCATCAACGTGTCCAGCGTGGCCGTGCTGTGGTTCGGCGCCCACCGCATCGACAGCGGGGCCATGCAGATCGGGGCGCTCACGGCGTTCCTGAGCTACCTCATGCAGATCCTGATGGCCGTCATGATGGCCACCTTCATGTTCGTGATGGTCCCGCGGGCCGAGGTCTCCGCCGAGCGCATCGAGGAGGTGCTCAGCACCGAGTCGAGCGTCGTCCTGGCGGCCGAGCCGGTCACCGAGCTGCCCCAGCACGGCTACCTCGAGCTGCGCGGGGCCGGCTTCCACTACCCCGGCGCGCAGGCGCCGGTGGTCAGGGACGTGTCGATGCTCGCCCGACCGGGTGAGACCACGGCGGTGATCGGCAGCACGGGCAGCGGCAAGACCACGCTGCTCAACCTGATCCCGCGGCTGTTCGACGCAACCGCAGGATCGGTCCTCGTCGACGGCGTCGATGTCCGACAGCTCGACCCCGCGCTGCTTTCCCGGACGGTGGGACTCGTGCCGCAGAAGCCCTACCTGTTCTCGGGCACGGTGGCCTCGAACCTGCGGTACGGCCGCCCGGACGCCAGCGACGAGGAGCTGTGGCACGCACTGGAGGTGGCCCAGGCCCGCGAGTTCGTCGAGCAGATGCCCGGGGGGCTCGAGGCGCCGATCGCCCAGGGGGGCGGCAACGTCTCGGGTGGGCAGCGACAGCGGCTCGCTATCGCCCGAGTGCTGGTCCGCCGTCCGGAGATCTACCTGTTCGACGACTCCTTCTCCGCGCTCGACTACGCCACGGACGCCGCCCTGCGCGCCGCCCTGGCCGAGGAGACCGCGGACGCCACGGTCGTCATCGTGGCTCAGCGGGTCAGCACGATCCGGGGCGCCGACCACATCGTCGTGCTCGACGAGGGCACCGTCGTGGGAACCGGCACTCACCGCGAGCTGATGGCCGACAACGCGACCTATCGCGAGATCGTGCTGTCCCAGCTGACCGAGCAGGAGGCTGCGTGAGCACCGCCGGCACCGTCGAGCGCCGGCCCCTGCCAGCACGCGGCCCCGGTCACTGGATGGGCGGCGGCGGCCCGGTGGAGAAGTCCATGGACTTCCGCGGCTCCAGCCGTCGGCTGCTGCGCATGCTGGGCCCCGAGCGGCCCGTGGTCCTCAGCCTCCTCGCCCTCGGTGTCATCAGCGTCGCGCTGAACGTGCTCGGGCCCAAGATCCTGGGCCGGGCCACCGACCTGATCTTCACCGGCGTGGTCGGCCGACGCATCCCGGCCGGGGTTACGAAGGACCAGGCGGTGGGCCAGCTGCGCAGTGCCGGCGAGACCACGCTCGCGGACATGCTGGCCTCGATCAACTTCGTTCCAGGGCAGGGCATCGACTTCACCGCGGTCGGCCGGGTGCTGATGGTGGCACTGCTGGTCTACGTCTCCGCCTCCGTGTTCGCCCTGTTCCAGGGCCGGCTGACCGCGGGCGTGGTGCAGCGCACGGTGTACCGGCTGCGCGAGGACGTCGAGGCCAAGCTGGCCCGGCTGCCGCTGAAGTACTTCGACGGCCAGCAACGCGGCGAGGTGCTCAGCCGCGTGACGAACGACATCGACAACATCGCGACGACGCTGCAGCAGACGATGAGCCAGCTGGTCACCTCGGTGCTGACCGTCGTCGGGGTGTTGGTGATGATGTTCGTGATCTCACCGCTGCTGGCGCTGGTCGCGCTGGTCACCGTGCCCGCGTCCGTACTGCTCGCCACCGTGATCGGCAAGCGCGCCCAACCGCAGTTCGTCGCCCAGTGGTCCACCACGGGACAGCTCAACGGCCACATCGAGGAGATGTACTCCGGGCACTCCCTGGTCAAGGCGTTCGGCCGCGAGCACGAGTCGGCGGAGACGTTCCGCGGGCTCAACGAGGCGCTGTACGGGTCGAGCTTCCGGGCCCAGTTCATCTCCGGGACGATCCAGCCGGCCATGACGTTCATCGGCAACGTCGGCTACGTGCTGGTGGCCGTCGTGGGAGGCCTGCGGGTGGCCTCCGGTGCGATGTCGATCGGTGACGTGCAGGCGTTCATCCAGTACAGCCGCCAGTTCAGCCAGCCGATCTCCCAGATCGCCAGCATGGCCAACCTGCTGCAGTCCGGCGTGGCGTCCGCGGAGCGGGTCTTCGAGCTGCTGGACGCCCCGGAGCAGAGCCCCGACCCGGTCACGCCGGCCCGGCCCGCGCAGGTCCTGGGCCGGGTGGCGTTCGAGCACGTGAACTTCGCCTACGACCCGGCGCAGCCGCTCATCGAGGACATGTCGCTGGCCGTCGAGCCGGGTCGGACGGTGGCGATCGTCGGACCGACCGGCGCCGGCAAGACCACCCTGGTCAACTTGCTGATGCGGTTCTATGAGGTGGACTCCGGGCGGATCACCCTCGACGGGGTCGACATCGCCGCCATGACCAGGGACGACCTGCGGTCCACCATGGGAATGGTGCTTCAGGACACCTGGCTGTTCGGCGGCACCATCGCGGAGAACATCGCCTACGGGGCGGACGGCGCCACCCACGACGACCTCATGCGGGCCGCTCAGGCCACTCACGTGGACCGGTTCGTGCGTACCCTGCCGGACGGCTACGACACGGTCATCGACGAGGAGGCGACCAACGTCAGCGCCGGTGAGAAGCAGCTGCTGACCATCGCGCGGGCGTTCCTCTCCGACCCGGCCATCCTGATCCTGGACGAGGCCACCAGCTCGGTCGACACCCGGACCGAGGTACTGATCCAGCGGGCCATGAGCTCGCTGCGCAGCGGGCGCACCAGCTTCGTCATCGCGCACCGGCTGTCGACGATCCGGGACGCGGACGTGATCCTCGTCATGGAGTCCGGGCGGATCGTCGAACAGGGCAGCCATGAGCAGCTGATCAGCGCCGGCGGCGCCTACGCCCGGCTGTACGCGGCGCAGTTCGCCCAAGCCGTCGTCGCGCTCGACTAGACCCGCCGGGGCCTCCTCCCGCGTGATCAGTTTGCCCTGTGCGTACCATCAGCGGTCGACCACTTACCGGAGGCGGCAACGAGCCCGTCTCCTCGACGAACGAGCCAGCAGGTAGCCACCATGACGTCGAAGAATGATCACCGGACCGGCCCGCTCACCCAGACGACGACCGGGCTGAACCGGGTCACCTGCCAGTGCGGCTGGTCGAGCACGGCCGCCGAGCTCGACGGCCTGGCGCTGGACGTGACCGAGCACATGAACCCGGGGCTGGTCCCCGGCTCGCTGGCCGCCCCGATCGGCTGACCCGAGGCGCGTTCGGACCGGCACCCACGTAGGTTCGGGCGATGGCTGCCCAGCCCCCCGCTCAGCCCCGCTACACCCATGGCCACGCCGAGCCGGTCCTTCGCTCCCATACCTGGCGCACGGCCGAGAACTCGGCCGGCTACCTGCTCCCGTCGCTTCACCCGGGGCTGGTGGTGCTCGACCTCGGGTGCGGCCCGGGGACCATCACCGCAGACCTCGCAGGCCTGGTGGCACCCGGACGAGTCGTCGCGGTGGACAGCGCCGAGTCGATCCTGGGCCGGACCCGGTCGACCTGCGCCAGGTCCGGTGCCGACGTGGCCGTGGCGGCGGCCCGTGGCGAGCGACTCCCCTTCCGGGACGGCTCCTTCGACGTCGTCCATGCCCACCAGGTGCTCCAGCACGTCAGTGACCCCGTCGTTGCGCTCCGCGAGATGCGGCGGGTGTGCCGCCCGGGCGGCGTCGTCGCCGCCCGGGACGCCGACTACGCGGCCTTCACCTGGTTCCCCGAGGTCCCGGAGCTCGATGAGTGGCTCGCGCTGTACGAGCGGGTGGCCCGGCACAACGGCGGTGAGCCGGATGCTGGTCGGCGGCTGCTCGGCTGGGCGCAGCAGGCCGGATTCCGCACGATCACTCCCAGTGCCTCCGCCTGGTGCTACGCCGACGGCGCCGACCGGGCCTGGTGGGGCGGCGCGTGGGCCGACCGGCTGCTCGCCTCGTCGTTCGGGGAGCAAGCCGTGGCTGAGGGGCTGGTGTCCCGGCCGGATCTCGAACGGCTCGCCGACGGGTGGTTGCGCTGGGCGCAGGCGCCGGACGGGTGGCTGGCAATCTTGCACGGGGAGGTCCTGTGCCGGGTCTGAGCCGGGACGGACACGGGATCCGCGACGTGCTCGCGGCCCACGGGGCGGGCCGGAGAGCCTAGCGACGCTGCGGCCGACCGTTGGCCAGCCAGAGCAGTGCGCCGAAGATGCTGGCAAAGACCAAGAGCAGCACCCAGACCGGCCTTGAGAACGTGCGCATGTACCGCTCGTCGGTCCGGGCGAAGTCGTACAGGCAGTACGCCCAGAACCCGAGCGCGGCCAGCGCCACGACGACGGCGGCGGAGTCGGCGCTGACGCTGAGCCCCACCGCCCCATCCTTTCGTAGCTTGGGGTCATGACGGACGCCGTGCCGCAGCCCGCCGATGGCGGGGCCGATCAGGGACTGAGCATCCGGGAGCGGCTGTACCCGGACCTGCCCTGCTTCGGGTGCGGTCGCAGCAACCCCAAAGGGCTGCGGTTGCGCAGCTATCCCGGCGACGGGGTCGTGACGGCCGTGTTCGAGCCGTGGCCCGAGCACGACAACGGCCTCGGCTACCTCAACGGCGGGATCATCTCCACCGTCCTGGACTGCCACAGTGCGGCGGCGGTGATGCCGGAGGCGGAACGCCGCGGCTGGCCGCCCCTGCCGGGTGCCGACCTGTCGTACGTCACGGCCGGGCTCGAAGTCCGCTACCTGCGGCCGAGCCCGCTAGCCAAGCCGAGCCGAGCGGGCTTCGGGCTGAGGCGACCATCGCCATGGAGGCCGAGATGACCGCGGAGGTCGAGCTGTTGTGGGACGGCAAGGTCCGGGCCGCCGCGACCGCCCACTGGAAGCGCTGGCGCCCAAGATAGCCCCTGTCACCTGCCGCGTGAGGACACCCCGAGGAAGGTGCGGGTGCCCTCTTGGCCGGGGCTGACACAGGCGTCGCGACCTGCTTCGCGGCGCGGACCGCCTCGTTGAGCACGACCGCACGATGATGCGCATCGAGCTACCGGCCTCGAACGGCATCGGGACGGCGCGCAGCGTCGCACCGGCCTACGGAGACCTCGCCGTCGGTTCGCCCCGCCTCGGCTCGACGCGCCCACCCTCGAGGCTGGGCCGGATGGACCGGGTCTTGCGCCTGGAGTCACGGTTCTCCCTCGGCTACTGCAAGCCCTGGCGGGGCTTCAAGTTCGGCTCCCCCGCCGCCTTCGGCACGCCGGGGGCAGGCGGCTCCTTCGGCTTCGCCGACCCCCAGCTCGGCCTCGGCTTCTGCTACGCCATGAACCGGATGGACTACTACCTGGTGTCCGATCCGCGCGAGCTGGCCCTGCGGGAGGCCGCAGCCGCCTGCGCCCGACGCGCTTCGTGACCCGGGACCGGCCGCGAGCCGACCTTCGCGCTCGGCCGTGGAACGTCTTCGCCGCGCGCGTTCTGGAGCGAAGGCTCTGATGCCCTACGCTGGACGGAAGGAGACACATGCCCACGCTCACCCAGGACGGACCCCTCTGGACGGTCGACCTCGGGGACGACGAGAACCGCTTCTCCCCCGGCTGGCTGGACTCTCTGGACGGGCTGCTCGACACCATCGCCACCGACCGTGAGCCCGCCGCGCTGGTCACCGTCGGCGGTGGCAAGTTCTACTCCACCGGTCTCGATCTGGAGTGGCTCGGTGGCCACCCGGACCAGCTCGGCTCGTACGTCGAGCGGGTGCACGCGCTCTTTGCGCGGATGCTGACGCTGCCGGTGCCCACCGTGGCCGCGCTCAACGGCCACGCGTTCGGGGCGGGGGCGATGCTCGCCATGGCGCACGACTACCGGGTGATGCGGGATGACCGGGGCTACTTCTGCTTCCCGGAGGTGGACATCCACATTCCGTTCACCCCTGGCATGGCGGCACTCATCACGGCCAAGCTCTCACCCCGCGCTGCCCTCGACGCCATGACGACCGGTCGCCGGTTCCCCGCGTCAGCCGCGCACGACGCGGGGCTCGTCGATGCCGTTGCCGGCCTCGACGACCTGCCCGACGCGGCGGCCGACCTGGTTCGGGAGCTGGCCGGCAAGGACCGGGCCACGCTCGGGGCCATCAAGGCAACCATGTTCGCCGACGTCGTCGAAGCCCTCGGTCGACCGCAGGGCTGACCGGCGCATGGGACAACCACGCGAGCACGACCTGAACGCCGTCCTCGACCACGCATGCGCTGAAGAGCGACGGTCCGGTCGAGGACGCCGTGGTCGCGGCAGCCCAGGCGCCGGCTGAGTACTCCTCCCTGCACCAGGCATGCGCTCGCGCTGGCCGTCCGGGGCATCCTGACGATCCAGCCACCTCGACACGTGTGACTGCCTGCGCGTTTGGGACGAAGCGCCCTACCGCGTCGATCGCCGGTCCGGTCGAATGAGGAACCGGCGCGCGGGCGGGTGTCCCGAGGTCAGGGGCAGGCCTGCGCACCGCTGGAACCGTGGTGAGGGGTGACCCGCTGAGAGTGTCGAGGCCGACCGCTGGATTGCTGATCCGTGACGTCGTGCATCTGTTCGGCGACCGGGCAGCCCTTGACGGTGTGAGCTTCGACGTGGCGCCCGGGGCGCTGACAGGACTGCTGGGGCCCAACGGCGCTGGGAAGACGACCCTGATGCGGGTGATGCTCGGGGTCTTGGACCAGAACCGTGGCGAGGTGCGGTTCGACGGTCATCCGGTGGATGAGCAAGATCGCCGCGACTGGGGGTACATGCCGCAGGAGCGTGGGCTGTACCCGGGGATGCCGGCCGGGGACCAGGTCGTCCATTTCGGCCGGTTGCACGGCCTGTCCCGCCGCGACGCGAAGAGCAGGGCGGGCCTGCTGCTGGAGGAGCTGGGCCTGGCCGATCGGTGGGCCGAACGCACCGACAAGCTCTCCGGCGGGCTTCAACAGCGCCTGCAGCTGGCCACCGCCTTGGTGCACGACCCCGATGTCCTCGTTCTCGATGAACCGTTCAGCGGTCTGGACCCGGTGGCCGTGGCGAGCCTGTCGCAGACCCTGCGGCAGCGTGCCCACGACGGCTGCACGGTGCTGTTCTCCAGCCACCAGCTCGACCTGGTGCAAGACCTCTGCGAAGACATCGTCATGGTCGACCATGGGCGGGTCGTGCTCCAGGGCACCCTGGCGACACTGCGCGCCTCGTCCGGGCGTCGGCAGCTGCGGCTGCACGTGGACTCGCCCAACCATGACTGGCTGGCTGCTTTCCCCGGCCTCAGCGTCGTCAGCGACGAGGCCGACGAGCTGCGCCTCGCCCTCCCGCCCGGCGCCGATCCGCTGGCGGTGCTCGATGCGGCACGAGCCGCGGGCCGGGTCGACGACTTCGGGCTTGATCTGCCCACCCTGTCGCAGCTGTTCCTCGCCGCGGTCGAGGCGACCGCCGACCAGGCGGGGGCGAGCTGATGAGCACCTGGTGGCGCGGGACCCGCCTGGTCGCCGAACGCGGCCTGGTCGAGAACCTGCGATCCCGCTCCCTCAGGATCGTCACCGGGCTGCTGCTGCTGCTGTCGGTTGCCGCTGTCTTGGTGCCGCAGATCCTCGCCAACCGCGGCACCACGTACACGCTGGCGACCGTCGGACCTGCCCCGGCCGAGCTGGTCGCAGTGCTGCACGCGGCCGGCAAGTCCGCCGACTTCGAGGTCACGTTCGTCTCCCGGGAAGACGCTGGCGCGGTCCGGGAAGCCGTTCGCGACGGTGCCGCCACCGCCGGGCTGGCCGGAGGGGCCCTGTTCACCTCGGCCACCTCGACCGGACCCTTCCCGGTGGTGGTCTCCCAGACCGTCGTCGCCCTGGAGACCTCGCGCCGGCTGGCCGAGGCCGGGCTGAACCCCCAGCAGGTGGCCCGCATCCAGTCGGTGCGACCCCCCGAGCAGATCCCGGTCAGCCGGGTCAGCAACCCAGGACGGGCTGGAGTCGGATTCGCCGTCGGGATCATCTTGTACCTGGCGCTCACGTTCGCCGGGAACTCCATCGCCACCACGGTCGCGATGGAGAAGTCGACCCGCATCTCCGAGGTGCTGCTGGCCGTCCTGCGGCCCAGCCAGATCCTCGTCGGCACCGTCGCGGCGGTCGGTACCGTCACCCTCGCCCAGCTGCTCATCCTCGCCACGCCGCTCGCCGTCTCTGTCAAGGTCACCGACACGATCGGGCTGCCCGCAGTGGCTGCCGGTGACCTCACCCTCGCCCTGGCGTGGTTCCTGCTCGGCTTCGCTCTCTACGGGTTCCTGTTCGCCGCCACAGCTGCGCTCGTCAACAAGATCACAGAAGTCAGCTCAGCGGTCCTGCCGGTGACCACCATCCTGGTCGTCGGCTACCTGCTCGCGATCATCGTCGTCAACTCGGACCCATCCAGTGCCTGGAGCATCGTCATCTCGCTCTTCCCGCTCACCGCACCGCTGGCCATGCCGATCCGGTGGGCCGCCGGCGAGGTCCCCCTCTACCAGCTGCTGCTCGCCATGACGCTGACCGCCGCCACCGCCGTGCTGCTCGTGGCGGTCGCCTCCTCCATCTACCGGCGCGCACTGATCATCACCGGCCACCGGGTGAGACTGCGCGAGGTGCTCGGCGGGCAAGCCGCCACCTGATCCGCCCCCGAGGTGCCGCGACGTGCCGGCGGCAGGCTTCTGCACGCCCAGGCAGTGGGACGTGACCTACCCACACTTCACCGAGGCCTCGAACGGCTGCCGACCTGGATGAGGCGTCGCAGTCGAGCTGCCCAGCGATGAGGACCTAGGTGCTGTCCACCGAAAGCGGAGACCGGCCACGGCGGACTGACCGGGGGCGGCGGAGAGCGCCGCCGGGGGTCGGCCCTAGTCTTACCGGGTGTCAAAGGTCCTGACCCAGCTGCCCGCCGGCGAGCGCGTCGGCATCGCCTTCTCGGGAGGTCTCGACACCTCCGTCGCCGTCGCGTGGATGCGAGAGCGCGGGGCTGTCCCGTGCACCTACACCGCCGACCTGGGCCAGTACGACGAGGACGACATCGCCTCGGTGCCGAGCCGCGCCATGCAGTACGGCGCCGAGATCGCGCGTCTCGTCGACTGCCGCGAGGCCCTGGTCGAGGAGGGCCTCGTCGCCCTCACGTGCGGCGCCTTCCATGTCCGCACCGCTGGCCGCGCCTACTTCAACACCACCCCGCTCGGGCGCGCCGTCACCGGCACCCTGCTCGTGCGCGCCATGCGCGAGGACGACGTCGACATCTGGGGCGACGGCTCGACCTTCAAGGGCAACGACATCGAGCGCTTCTACCGCTACGGCCTGCTCGCCAACCCGGCCCTGCGGATCTACAAGCCCTGGCTCGACTCCGACTTCGTACACGAGCTCGGCGGCCGTGCCGAGATGTCCCAGTGGCTCGCCGGGCGAGGTCTCCCCTACCGTGCGAGCAAGGAGAAGGCCTACTCCACCGACGCCAACATCTGGGGCGCCACGCACGAGGCCAAGACCCTCGAGCATCTCGACGAGTCGATGGAGATCGTCGAACCGATCATGGGCGTGCGGTTCTGGGACCCTGCCGTGCCCATCGACACCGAAGACATCACCATCCGCTTCCGCGAGGGACGCCCGGTCGAGATCAACGGCCGGACGTTCGCCTCGCAGGTCGACCTCGTCCACGAAGCCAACACGATCGGCGGCCGGCACGGGCTGGGCATGTCCGACCAGATCGAGAACCGCATCATCGAGGCCAAGAGCCGCGGCATCTACGAGGCCCCCGGCATGGCCCTGCTGTTCGTCGCCTACGAGCGACTGCTCAATGCGATCCACAACGAGGACACGATCGCCAACTACCACGCCGAGGGACGCCGCCTGGGCCGGCTGCTCTACGAGGGCCGCTGGCTGGACCCGCAGGCGCTCATGCTCCGCGAGAGCCTGCAGCGCTGGGTCGCCGGGGCCGTTACCGGCGAGGTGACGCTGCGCCTGCGCCGCGGCGACGACTACACGATCTCGCGCACCTCGGGCCCGGCCCTCTCCTACCACCCGGACCGGCTGTCAATGGAGCGCACCGAGGACGCCGCCTTCGGGCCGCTCGACCGGATCGGGCAGCTCACCATGCGCAACCTCGACATCACCGACACCCGCCAGAAGCTCGAGCTCTACGCCGGCCAGGGCCGGCTGCACGGCCACGCAGAGCTTGTCGGGAGCATCCAGCCGGGACAGGCGCAGGCGATCGCCGAACGCGACGAGAGCATCGAGGAGGAGGCCGAGGTCGAGTCGCTCGACGCCGCCGCGATGGAGTTCGGCGCCGACTGACCGCTGCAGGGTCCCAGAGCGGGTCTCCTCACTCGTGTCCGCTCCGCGTGGTGCGGGGGCTCAGCGCACCGCTGGCGAACGACCCTTCCGCCGTTCGGCTACGGGCCGCACAGTCGGAAGGGTGATCGAGCGAGCCACGCCGAACGACTTGATGCAGCTGGCGTCTGACGTCGGACCCGTGCCGATGCAGATCGCCGGGGTGCTCGTGCTTGAGCCGAAGGTGGGTTGGGACGTTGCTGCGGCCAGCGAGCTGGTGGCCCAGCGTCTGGCCCGCGTGCCGCGGCTTCGGCAGCGGCTGGTTCGCGCTCCAGTCGGCTGTGGACGAGCGCACTGGGTCGACGACCCCGCCTTCGACCCGCACCGGCACGTGGACGTGATCAGGTGCCCGGCGCCCGGAGACGAGGCCGCGCTGCTCAGCACGGCGCTCGCCCTCGTCGCGCGGCGGTTGCCCCGGGCGCGACCGCTGTGGTCGGCGACGTTCGTCTCCGGCCTTGAGCATGGACGGATCGCACTGGTCGTCGTCCTGCACCACGTCGTGGCCGACGGGCTGGGTGGTCTGGCCATGCTCGCCGGCCTGGTCGACGGCGGATCCGATGAGGGACCCGAGGAACGCCGACGACCCCGTGCCGCGCCGTCCCGGCGCGCGCTGGCCTCGGACGCCTGGACGGATCGGTTGAGCGCCCCCGCCAGAGTGCCGGCCCAGCTGCGGCGGCTCCGCGCGGCTGCGGCCCAGCTCGGCGCGTCGCGGTCGGCTGCCGCCCCGCACACGGCACTGAACCGACCCACCGGGTCTCGACGCGCGATCCGTGTCGTCAGCGTGGACTTGGCCTCGGTCGTCGACGCCGCCCATGCCCACGGTGCGACGGTGAACAACGTCGTCCTCACTGCAGTCACCGGCGCGCTCGTGGCACTGCTCGCCGGACGAGGAGAGACGCTGCCGAGGCTGGTCGTGTCGGTACCCATGTCGGCACGAGCCACGACCGGCCCGGTCGAGGTGGGCAACCAGGGTGGGCGCCGTCCCGGTGTCGTTGCCGACCAGCGGACGCCCTGAAGAGCGACTGGCGGCCGTCGCAGCCATCACCCGGGCCCACAAGACGCAGACGCCGGGCGCGTCAGCGGCGCTGCTGCAGCCTGTCTTCCGCGCGTTGGCAGCGGCGGGCCTGCTCGGCTGGTTCGTCAACCACCAGCGGCTGGTCAACACGTTCGTGACGAACCTGCGCGGGCCAGCCAACCCGATGACGTTCATGCGGGCGCCGGTGACCGCAGTCATCCCGGTCTCCGGCATCCAGGGCAACGCCACGGTTGCCTTCGCCGTGCTGTCGTACGCAGGAGCCCTCACCATCACTGTGATGGTCGACCCAGACGTCGTCCCGGAGCTGCTCGAGATCAGCACGGCGCTGCTGGCCGAGCTCGGCGAGCTCACCGGCGCGGACTGTCGGCGCTGACCCCCCGAGGTGCCACACGGACGTCAGGCCGGCGTCCGCCACCGGTTCAGCACGTCGCTTCCGGTAGTCCCGACGTAGGCCGCGAGGTGCTCGCCGGTGAGGGTGGAGCGGGCGGCGACGAGGTCGGCGGGTGTGCCCTCGAAGACGATCCGGCCACCGTCGTGGCCGGCACCGGGGCCGAGGTCGATGATCCAGTCGGCATGCGCCATGACCGCCTGGTGGTGCTCGACGACGATGAGCGACTTCCCGGAGTCGACGAGCCGGTCGAGCAGGCCGAGCAGCTGCTCGACGTCGGCGAGGTGCAGGCCGGTGGTCGGCTCGTCCAGGACGTAGACGCCACCCTTCTCGCCCAGGTGGGTGGCCAGCTTGAGCCGCTGTCGCTCACCGCCGGACAGCGTCGTGAGCGGCTGCCCGAGGCTGAGATAGCCGAGCCCGACGTCGGCGAGCCGTCCGAGGATGGTGTGCGCGGCCGGTGTACGCGCCTCGCCTGTGCCGAAGAACACCTTGGCCTCGGTCACCGGCATCGCGAGCACCTCGCTGATGTCGCGGCCCCCGAGCCGGTACTCCAGCACCGACGCCTGGAACCGCCGGCCCTCGCACTCCTCGCAGACCGTCGTGACCCCCGCCATCATCGCCAGGTCGGTATAGATGACGCCGGCGCCGTTGCAGGTCGGGCACGCGCCCTCGGAGTTGGCGCTGAACAGCGCCGGCTTCACGCCGTTGGCCTTCGCGAACGCCTTGCGGATCGGGTCGAGCAGTCCGGTGTACGTCGCCGGGTTGCTGCGCCGCGAGCCCTTGATCGCCGCCTGGTCGACCGAGACCACCCCCACCCGGCCCGACACCGAGCCGTGGATGAGTGAGCTCTTCCCCGACCCTGCCACGCCGGTCACCACCGCCAGCACGCCGAGCGGGATGTCGGTGTCGACGTCCCGCAGGTTGTGGGTGCTGGCGCCGCGCACCTCCAGCACCCCCGACGGCGTCCGCACCGACGGCTTCAGGGAAGCGCGGTCGTCCAGGTGCCGCCCGGTGAGGGTGCCGCTGGTCCGCAGCCCCTCGACGGTGCCCTCGAACACCACCTCACCGCCGGCAGTGCCTGCACCGGGGCCCAGGTCGACGACGTGGTCGGCGATCGCGATCGCCTCCGGCTTGTGCTCGACGACCAGGACGGTGTTGCCCTTGTCGCGCAGGCGCAGCAGCAGGTCGTTCATCCGAACGATGTCGTGGGGGTGCATGCCGATCGTCGGCTCGTCGAAGACATAGGTGACGTCGGTGAGGGAGGATCCCAGGTGACGGATCATCTTGGTGCGCTGCGCCTCGCCGCCGGACAGCGTGCCCGACGGCCGCTCGAGGCTCAGGTAGCCGAGCCCGATGTCGACGAACGATTCGAGGGTCTGCTGCAGCGCCGCCAGCAGCGGTGCGACCGACGGCTCGTCCCTCCCTCGAACCCATTCGGCGAGATCGCTGATCTGCATCGCGCAGGTGTCCGCGATGTTGAGACCGTCGATCCTCGACGACCGAGCCGCCGCGCTGAGCCGGGTGCCGCCGCACTCAGGACAGTCGGTGAACGTCACCGCCCGCTCAACGAAGGCGCGGACATGCGGCTGCAGTGCGGCGACGTCCTTGGACAGGAACGACTTCTGCATCCTCGGGATCAGGCCCTCGTAGGTCAGGTTGATGTTGTCGACCTTGATCTTGGTCGGCTCCTTGTGGAGCAAGTCGTGCAGCTCGGTCGTGGTGAACTCGCGGATCGGCTTGTCTGGGTCGAAGAAGCCGCAGCCGCTGAAGATACGTCCATACCAGCCGTCGACGCTGTAGCCGGGGATCGTGAGCGCACCCTCGTTGAGGGACTTGCTGTCGTCGTACAGCGCAGACAGGTCGAAGTCGGTCACGCTGCCCATGCCCTCGCAACGCGGACACATGCCGCCGGTGATGGAGAAGTCCCGTCGCACCGCCTTGCTGGACCCACGCTCGACGGTGATCGCCCCGGCACCGTGGGCCGAGGCGACGTTGAAGGAGAACGCCTGGGGCGAGCCGATGTGCGGCTGCCCGAGCCGGCTGAAGATGATCCGCAGCATCGCGTTGGCGTCGGTCGCGGTGCCGACGGTGGAACGGGCGTTGGCGCCCATCCGCTCCTGGTCGACGATGATCGCCGTCGTCAGCCCGTCGAGCACATCGACGTCCGGCCGCGCCAGCGTCGGCATGAACCCTTGCACGAAGGCGCTGTAGGTCTCGTTGATCATCCGCTGCGACTCCGCGGCGATTGTGTCGAACACCAGCGAGCTCTTGCCCGAGCCGGAGACGCCGGTGAACACCGTCAGCCGGCGCTTCGGGATCTCGACGCTGACGTCCTTGAGGTTGTTCTCGCGTGCGCCATGCACGCGGATCAGATCGTGGCTGTCGGCCACGTGCAGCGCAGGCGACTCGGTGTCCGTCCTCGTGGCCTTGCTCATCGTGTCTCCATCGCTCACAACGCTCGTCGTGACCGCCCCGGATGCCGTTGACGGGCGGGGTGGTCCGGCAGTATGTGCTGCCTCAGTATCGAGCCGCTGACCCGCTTGGCACCAAGCAGGGTTCAGCGCCAGGCGACATGGCACCTCAGAGCGCGGCGCGGCGATCCTGCGTTCTATGACACCTGCGCGCTGCACCGGCCATTCGCCCACTCCCGAAGCAGCAACCTGTCAGGACCGCATGCGATGCTCTTGATCGCCGCCGGGCGCTCAGTCGGGAAGGAACGCGCCTTCGGTCCGAACAGCACACCCTTGACGATCTCGAGCCACACCGAGGAGCCAGCACGATGGACATGCGCCTGGAGCTCGTACCCCTTCCCACGACCGACGTAGACCGAAGCAAGCAGTTCTACGTCGACCGGGTGGGATTCAACCTCGACCACGACATCCAGCCCGGCAACGGGATGCGGGTCGTCCAGTTGACTCCTCCCGGCTCAGCGTGCTCGATCGTCGTCGGGGTGGGCATCAGTGATCCCGACGCCGGGCGCGTCCTCGGCCTGCACCTCGTGGTCGACGATGTCGAGGCGGCCCGCACAATGCTCTTGGGCAAGGGCGTCGACGTCTCAGGGGTGAACGACATGGGAGGCGTCAAGTACGCGTACTTCAGCGACCCGGACGGGAACTCGTGGGCACTCCAGGAACTCCCCGGGTAGCCGACGTCGTCGATCTCCCGTCGAAGCCGATCACGCTCACCGTTGGGGCGGCCAAGATCGCCCTGCCAGCGCATCCGGCGTAGCGCCGAACGCCGCAAGCCAGATGTTGGCCGAGGCCGCCCGATCTCGGTCAGACACGAAGTGCAGGACATGGCCGGAACGGCGCTACTGGGGGCAGGTACCGGTCGGCGATCACAAGGACCATCGGAACCACAGGACCGTGGGTGACTGAGGCCACGGGCCGGAATGGGGTGGCGGGAGCCGGCCGCGGCCGACAGAATCTGCGCACGCACGCGTCTTGTCGACCGAGGAGAGCCCGATGATCCACGCCAGCCTGCTGCCGGACGTCGAGATCCCGGATGTGCCGCTGACCGAGTACGTCCTGCTTGCGGCGGAAGGTCTCGGCGACAAACCCGCTCTCGTCGACGGTCCCTCGGGTCGGACGCTGACCTACGCGCAGCTGTCTGGTGCGGTCCGGTCGCTGGCCGGGGGGTTGGTCGCGCACGCCTTCGCCAAGGGCGACGTCGTCGGGCTCATGGCGCCCAACCTGCCCGAGTTCGCGGTGGTGTTCCACGGGGTGGCCATGGCCGGCGGGGTGATCACCACGATCAACCCGACGTACACCGAGCGCGAGGTGCACCACCAGCTGCTCGACTCGAACGCCCGGATGCTCATCACGGTGACACCCTTCCTGGACGTCGTCGTCGCGGCGGTGGCCGGCACCGGCGTGTCCGAGATCTACGTCATCGGTGACCCCCCCGAAGGCAGCGATGCCCGGCCGCTTTCGGAGCTGATGGGCCCGCCCCTGGCGGAGCAGGTGCCCGTCGCACCGGACGACCTCGTCGTCCTGCCGTACAGCTCAGGCACGACCGGCCTGAACAAAGGGGTCATGCTCACCCATCGCAACCTGATCGCGAACATCGCACAGGTGCTGGTCCCGGCGCAGGTCCGTCCCGACGAGAAGTTCATCGCCGTGCTGCCCTTCTTCCACATCTACGGGATGCAGGTGCTGATGAACACCGGCCTTCGCGCTGGCGCGACAATCATCACCATGCCCCGGTTCGACCTGGAGCAGTTCCTGCAGCTGCACGTGGACCACCGCATCACCCGGTCGTTCGTCGCCCCACCCATCGTGGTGGCCCTGGCCAAGCACCCGCTCGTGGACAGCTACGACCTGTCGGCGTTGGAGCAGGTGTTCAGCGGTGCGGCGCCGTTGTCCGCCGAACTCGCGGTCGAGGCGGGTACCCGGCTCGGCTGTGAGGTGGTTCAGGGCTACGGCATGACCGAGATGTCCCCGGTGTCCCACCTGACCCCGCCAGGGCAGTTCAAGCCAGGTTCGGTCGGGCTGACCGCGCCCAACACCGAGCTGCGCATCGTCGACCCCACCTCCGGGGAGGACCTCGGGGTCCACGCCGATGGCGAGCTGTGGATCCGCGGTCCGCAGGTGATGAAGGGCTACCTGAACAACCCGACGGCAACCGCCAGCACTCTCGATGCCGGCGGCTGGCTGCGCACGGGCGACATCGGGCACATCGACGCCGACGGGCACGTGTACGTCGTAGACCGGCTGAAGGAGCTGATCAAGTACAAGGGCTTCCAGGTGCCACCCGCCGAGCTGGAGTCGCTGCTCCTCACCCACCCGGCCGTCGCGGACGCCGCCGTCGTGGGCCGCCCGGACGACGAGGCCGGTGAGGTCCCGGTCGGCTACGTGGTCCTCAGGGACGGCCACCAGGCCACCGAGGACGAGATCAAGGCGTTCGTGGCCGACCAGGTGGCCCACTACAAGCGTCTCGGCGAGGTCCACTTTATCGACGCCGTTCCTAAGTCGGCGTCCGGCAAGATCCTGCGGCGGTTGCTGCGCGACGCCCCTGTCGCCGGCTGAGCCGTCGACTCTGCCGGGCGGCACGGCCGCACCGAGGTGCTCCGGGTGTCCGTGCGCACACACGCCTGGCCACCTGGCCACCATAGTCGGCGCCGTCGAACTGGGCCGGGATGGGAGACCCGACCTAAGCGGTCGCCTGACTAGGACTGCGCGCTGGTCGAAGAGGCCGGTGAATCCGCTCACCGCAGGCTCCCCTCAGCCGGTTGTCGTGGACGACTACTGGACCGAGCGCAGCAGGTGGTCCTCTAGCCTGCGACTGTGGGCGATCGGGAGCAGGACGACGACCTCGCACGCAACCGCGACCTATGGTCCGTTCTCAACGAGCAGTTCACCGACTCAGCCGCCGATAGCGCCTGGACCGCCGACGACGTGCGGTGGGGGTTGTTCGGCGTTCCCGATCGCGACCTCGGCGCGCTCGACCACGTCGAGGGGCTCGACGTCGTCGAGCTCGCATGCGGCACGGCGTACTTCTCGTCCTGGCTGCGCCGACACGGCGCTCGCGTGGTCGCTCTTGACTTGTCGTCCGACCAGCTGCGTACGGCACAGCGCTGCCAAGAGACCTACGGTCCCACGTTCCCGATCATCCAGGCCGACGCGCAGCGGGTGCCGTTCGCTCCCGCGCGATTCGACCTGGTGCTGAGCGAGCATGGGGTCGCGGCCTGGTGTGATCCCGAGCTTTGGGTGTCCGAGGCCGCCCGGATCCTCAGGCCGGGCGGGCGACTGGTGTTCCTCACGAACAGCCTGCTGTCAGCGCTGTGCGTCCCTGCCAACGAGGGTCCAGCCGGCGACCGTCTGCTGCGGGGCCAGCGCGAGACGTACCGGATCGCGTGGTCGGGCGGCGGCGTCGAACGGCACCCATCGCACGGCGACTGGATCGGCGTTCTGCGCCGCAATGGCTTCGTCGTCGACGCGCTTCACGAGCTCTACGCGCCCCCGGGATCGGCCGACCACGAGTACTACGACATCGCCACTGCCGAGTGGGCGTCAAGGTGGCCGGCCGAAGAGCTCTGGGTTGCCCGGCTCGCCACCTGACGGTCGACCTCACGCATTGAAGATCTTCGCCTCCCCCGCGGGCTCGAGATGACACCTGCTTGGGGAATCCATGACACGGCCCTCAGAGTGCTCGCCCGGGGTTGTCGTCCTTGACGGCCCGAACAGCCCCCTCGTGAAAGCCCTGCGCTCGCGCCAGCAGCCCCATCAGGACCCAGAGGTCCTCACCCGGCTCACCTACCCGTTCGACGGCCTCCCGACCGGCAGCCAGCAGTCGGTCGCTGGATGCTTCTGCCAGGGAGACAGCGGTCGGGAGCTCAGTCATCCCGAGACGCTCCAAGACCCCGGCGTTGGGGGGTTCTAGTTCGGCCATGTGCTCAGCATGTCGACCCCAGGAGTGCTCAGAGGACGAACCCGCGCATGGCCCGCCCCGGGGGCCGTGTCAACAACCAGCACCGATGGAAGGGAGGTAACAAGGTGCTTAGTTTCATCGTCCTCATGGCGTTCCTCGGCGTGGCCGGGTTCCGCTTCACGCAGTCCAACTACCCCGTCGTAGAGGCCATCGTCATCAGCACGACCGGGCTGGTCATCGCGGAGGGTCTGCTCGGCCACTGAAGGAGAGGCGCGGGGACGGTCCGCATGGGCCGTCCCCACGTCCACCCACCGGGGAGGGCGGCTGCGGCTGGTCCAGGCCCGCTGACGGCACGCGGCCGAACCGTGCCTCCAGGGCCGGCCCTAGCTCGGCTGGGTAGTGGGCGCGGAGCAGCTCGTGCACGCTCGCCCTGGTGCCATCCTTGTGCCATGGACTCGCTCCCTATCTCTCCGAGCTGCGTGACCAGCCT
>DATCDE010000071.1 GCA_036510875.1 Actinomycetes bacterium | reverse complement strand
CGTCCCCCTCCACGAGCAGGTGCAGCGGCAGGTCGTGACCCATCCGGTCCCGTTTGGTCTCCAGGTAGCGCAGGTTGTGCGCCGTGGCGGTCACCGGCAGCGCCACCCGGCCGAGCACGGTGAGCCCGTACCCCTCGAGGCCGGCCCGCTTGTCCGGGTTGTTGGTGAGCAGCCGCATCGAGCGCACCCCCAGGTCGGCCAGGATCTGCGCGCCGGTGCCGTAGTCGCGGGCGTCCGCGGGCAGGCCCAGCTCGAGGTTCGCGTCGACCGTGTCGGCCCCGGCGTCCTGCAGCTGGTAGGCCTGCAGCTTGTGCACCAGGCCGATGCCGCGGCCCTCGTGCCCGCGCACGTACAGGACCACCCCGCGGCCCTCCTCGGCCACCGCCTCGAGGCTGGCCTCCAGCTGCGGCCCGCAGTCGCAGCGCAGCGAGCCCATGACGTCGCCGGTGAGGCACTCCGAGTGCACCCGGACCAGCACGTCCTCCCCGACACCGAGGTCACCTCGGACCAGGGCCACGTGCTCGACGCCGTCCAGCGTGCTCAGGTAGCCGACCGCGTGGAAGTCCCCGTGCCGGGTGGGCAGCGTCGTCTCGGCGGCCCGCAGCACGGTCCGCTCGGTGCGCCGCCGGTAGGTGATCAGGTCCGCGATGGAGATCATCGCGAGCCCGTGCTCGTCGGCGAACTCGCGCAGCTGCGGCGCCCGCATCATCGAGCCGTCGTCGTGCACGATCTCGCAGATCGCCCCGGCCGGGGTGAGCCCGGCCAGCCGGGCCAGGTCGACCGCCGCCTCGGTGTGCCCGGGGCGGCGCAGCACCCCGCCGTCCAGCGCGCGCAGCGGGAAGACGTGACCCGGCCGGGTCAGCTCGTACGGCTCGGTGGCCGAGTCGACCAGCACCCGGATGGTGCGGGCCCGGTCCTGCGCGGAGATACCCGTGGTAGTGCCGTCCCGTGCGTCGACGCTCACCGAGTACGCGGTCTGCTTGCGGTCCTCGTTCACCGCCGTCATGGGCGGCAGCTTGAGCCGGTCCAGCTCGCGGCCCTCCAGCGGCACGCAGATCACGCCGGACGTGTGCCGGATCATGAAGCCGACCAGCTCCGGGGTCGCCCGGGACGCGGCGAAGACCAGGTCGCCTTCGTTCTCGCGGTCCTCGTCGTCGACGACCACCACGGCCTGACCGGCTCGGATCTCGGCGATGGCCCGCTCGACCGGGTCCAGCCGGACCCCCTCCGCCGCGCTCATGCGTGCTCCTCCTCGTGGTGATCGCTGGGTGCCGCGCCGAGCAGCTTCTCCACGTACTTCGCCACCACGTCCACCTCGAGGTTCACTGGGTCGCCCGGCTGCTTGGCACCGAGCGTGGTGAGGTCCAGCGTCGTGGGGATCAGGCTCACCGTGAACCACTTCGGCCTGACCTCGACGACGGTCAGCGAGACCCCGTCGACGGCGATCGAGCCCTTCGCCACGACGTACCGGGACAGCTCGGGTGGCAGCTCGATCCGCAGGATCTCCCAGTGGTGGCCGGGGACCCGCTCGAGCAGCTCCCCGGTGCCGTCGACGTGGCCCTGCACCAGGTGGCCGCCGAGCCGGGCGGCCAGGGTCACCGGCCGCTCCAGGTTGACCGGGCTGCCCTCCTCCAGCGCACCCAGGCTGGTCCGGGCCAGCGTCTCGCGCATCACGTCGGCCGTGAACACCCCGCTCGCGGTGTCCACCACGGTCAGGCACACCCCGTTGACTGCGATCGAGTCGCCCTGGCTCGCGTCCGAGGTGACCAGCGGCCCGCGGACGGTGAGCCGGGCCGCGTCACCGAGGTCGACGATCTCGACGACCTCCCCGAGCTCCTCAACAATGCCGGTGAACATGGCTAGTGACCTCCCGGGTTGACGGACGGAACGGAGTCGGGACGAACCGGGCGCGCGGTGACCCGCAGGTCCGGCCCGAGGGCGGTGACGTCCTCCACGTGCAGCCGCAGCGCCTGCGCGATGGTGGCGACGCCGGCGTCGCCGAGGGCGGCCGGCCCGGCGCCGAGCAGCACCGGCGCAAGGTAGGCCACCACCCGGTCCACGAGCCCGGCCCGTAGGAAGGCGCCGGCCAGGGTGGGGCCGCCCTCGAGCAGGGCGTGCTGGACGTCGCGGTCGTGCAGGTCGGCCAGGACGGCGGCCAGGTCATGGGTCGGGTAGACGGCGGTCGGCGCGGAGCCGTCCTGCAACCGGGCGCCCTGCGGCAGCGGCCGCCGGCCCACCACCACGCGCAGCGGCTGGCGCCCGGCTGGGTGGCCGTCGGCGTCGCGGACGGTCAGCTGCGGGTCGTCGGCCAGCGCCGTGCCGGTGCCGACGAGGACGGCGTCCACCCGGGCCCGCAGCGCGTGCACGTCGGCCCTGGCCGGCTCGGAGGTGATCCACCGGCTGCTGCCGTCGGCCGCGGCGCTGCGGCCGTCCAGGCTGGCCGCGAGCTTCCAGGTGACGAACGGGCGGCCGTGGGCCAGTGCGAAAGTCCAGGTCTCGTTGAGCGCGGCGGCCCGCTCGGACAGCAGCCCGCCCTCGACGTCAACCCCGGCCGCGCGCAGGGCGGCGGCCCCGCCGGACGCGACCGGGTTGGTGTCGGCCTGGGCGAAGACCACCCGGCGGACCCCGGCGGCCACCAGCGCCTGCGCACACGGGCCGGTGCGGCCGGTGTGGTTGCACGGCTCGAGGGTGACGACCGCGGTGCTGCCAACGGCCGCCGACCCGGCCTGCGCCAGCGCGTCGACCTCGGCGTGCGGGCTGCCGGCACCGCGGTGGTAGCCGGTGGCCAGCACCGTGCCGTCCGGGCCCAGCAGCACGCAGCCGACCCGGGGGTTGGGCCCGGTCGGGACGCCCGGGGTCGCGGCCAGCTCGAGGGCGCGCAGCATCGCGGCACGCTCGTGCTCGGTGGCCACCTGGTCCCCTTCCCGCTTGGGCGGGCTCCGGGGGACACGGGACGCGGCCGGGGCGGTGCGTCGCCGAGGGACGGCGGCGCGGGACGACCCGGGACGGTTCCCGCCGCGTGCGCCTCCCATCCGGACTCTCACCGTCGGTCCCGGAGTTCCACCGGGTCAACCGGCCGATGGCTTCGGCCGGGTCGCGGACTGTCACCGCCGGTTCGGACTTTCACCGACCCCGGAGCACGCTGCTGTTACGCGGGGGCCACTCTACCCGCGCTGGACGGCGGCGGCCTCGGCCGTGGCCCGCAGCGCGTCCACGACGACGGCCGGGTCGTCGGCGGTGTAGACGGCCGAGCCGGCGACGAGCACGTCCGCGCCCGCCTCGGCGCAGCGGGCCACCGTCTCCAGTGACACCCCGCCGTCCACCTGCAGCCACACCGAGCCGCCGTGGCGGCCGATCATCTCGCGGGCCCGGCGCACCTTGGGCAGCACGACGTCGAGGAACCGCTGGCCGCCGAAGCCCGGCTCGACGGTCATGAGCAGCAGCATGTCCAGCTCGGGCAGCAGGTCCTCGTAGGGCTCGACCGGCGTGGCCGGCTTGAGCGCCATCCCGGCCCGGGCGCCGGCGGAGCGCAGCGCCCTGGCCAGCCGTACCGGCGCCCTGGCGGCCTCCACGTGGAAGGTCACCGAGCCGGCGCCGGCCTCGGCGTAGGCCGGCGCCCACCGGTCCGGGTCGTCGATCATCAGGTGGCAGTCGACCGGCAGCGAGGTGGCGGCCAGCAGGCTCTGCACGACCGGCAGGCCCAGGGTCAGGTTGGGCACGAAGTGGTTGTCCATCACGTCGACGTGCAGCCAGTCGGCACTGCCCTCGACCCTGGCGACCTCGTCGGCCAGCCGGGCGAAGTCGGCGTTGAGGATGCTCGGCGCGATCTGAATGCCCACCGCGGCAGGGTAGCGGGCTGGCGCCGGCCACCAGAACCGCCACCGGACCCAGCCGGACACGCAGGGTGATCACCCGTTTGGAGCAGGGGTCCGGGACGCGCTGCCCCGTCACACCGTGGGGCTCACATCGTTTCCGGGGGAGGACAGCCTCGTGCTCCAGCGCGGCTACGGCTGGTTGGTCAGGGTGCACGCACCCGACCGCGGGCTGCGCCGGCGCGGCCGGGTGCTGGTCACCATGGTCGCGGGGCTGATGTTGGCCGCTGCGCTGTACCTGCCGGTGGCCCTGATCCGCCCCGACTCGGTGGCCAGCGCCGGGGCGATCTCGATCGCGATGGTCGCGGCCGGCGGCATCGTGGCCCTGATCCGGCGCGGGCTGGTCGAGCTGGGCAGCTGGCTGGTGCTGCTCATGTTCGCCGTCGTCCTGGTCACCTCGGTGACCGCCACCGGCCGGGTCGACAACGCGCCGGTGTTCGTGGCGCTGCTCATGAGCATGGCCGGCGCCACCCTCGGCGTCCGGCATGTGGTGGGCGCGCTGCTGGGCAGCCTGGCCATCCTGGCGCTGCTGGACGATGTCAGCCGGAGCGCGGCGATCACCGAGGTCAGCATCCACTCACTGGTGCTCTACGCCGGGCTCATGTGCCTGTTCACCGCGGTGGTGGCCGGCCTCACGGCGTACGCCGTCCGGGAGTCCTTCGACGAGGCGGACGCCGAGCGGCTGCGGTCGGCCCAGCTCACCGCGGACCTGCGGGCCATGAACGCCGATCTGGAGGAGCGGGTCGAGCAGCGGACGGCGGAGCTGCAGTCGGCGCTGGCCACCCAAACGGCGCTGGCCCGGCGGCTGGCCGAGCTGTCCCTGCGGGACCCGCTCACCGGCCTGCACAACCGGCGGCACCTGGACGCCGAGGTGGTGCGGATGTTCGAGGAGGCGGTGCGCTACGAACGGCCGATCAGCGTGGTGCTGCTCGACCTCGACGACTTCAAGCTGGTCAACGACCACTTCGGCCACGAGGCGGGCGACGAGGTGCTGCGCCGGGTGGCCCGGATCCTGGTGGACGGCACCCGGGGCGCCGACCTGGTGGCCCGCTACGGCGGCGAGGAGCTGGCCATCGTGCTGCCGAACGCCGAGGCGGAGGCGGCCGCCGAGCTGTGCGAGCGGATCCGCGAGCGGGTGGCCGCCGAGCCGTGGCACGAGGTCCGGCCCGGAGCGCAGGTGACCGTGAGCATCGGGGTCGCCGACGACGTCGGCCACGACACGGTCTGGCACGTGTTCCGGGAGGCCGACCGCCGGCTGTATGCGGCGAAGGCGGCCGGCAAGAACCGGGTGGCCGCGCGGTCAGCCTGAGCGGCGGCGCAGTAGCGCCAGGTACATCGCGTCGGTGCCGTGCCGGTGCGGCCACAGCTGCACGTCCGGCCCGGGACCGAGATCGGGCAGTCCGTCGAGCAGCGGCCGGGCGTCGACCCGTTCGACGTCGTCCCGGCCGGCCAGCACGTCGGCGACGACGAACTTGGTCTCGGCCAGGTGCGGCGAGCAGGTGACGTAGGCGACCAGCCCTCCGGGCCGGGCGGCGTCCAACGCCGAGGTCAGCAGGCCGCGCTGCAGCGGGGACAGCCGGGCCAGGTCGGCGGGCTGGCGCCGCCAGCGGCTCTCCGGGCGGCGGCGCAGCGCCCCCAGCCCGGTGCACGGGACGTCGGCCAGCACCCGGTCGAAGCCGCCCGCGGGCCAGGCCGGGTGCAGCCCGTCCGCGACGACGACCGCTGCGGTCTCCCCCGCCGCCGTGGCGACCAGCCTGGCCCGGTGCGGCTGCCGCTCGACCGCGAGCAGGGCACCGCCGCGCGCCATGGCCAGCGCGCCCAGCAGCGCCGCCTTGCCGCCGGGCCCGGCGCACAGGTCCAGCCACCGGCGGTCCGGCCCGTCGTCCAGGGCCGCGTCGGCCAGCGCGATGGCCATCAGCTGGCTGCCCTCGTCCTGGACGCCGGCGCGGCCGTCGCGCACCGGGGCCAGCGCCGCCGGGTCGCCGCCCGGCCACCGGGCCGCGAACCTCGACCAGCGGCCCGGCTCGGCGCCCAGCTCGATGAGCTCTTCGACGGGGCAGCGCCGGGCCACCAAGGTCACCACCGGCCGCTCGTTGTCCGCGGCCAGCAGGGCGGCGGTCTCCTCGAGCGAGCCGCCGAGGGCGTCCCGGAAGACGTCCACCACCCAGCGGGGGTGGGAGTGCACGATGCTCAGGTGGCCCACCGGATCGCTGTCGTAGGGCGGCGCGACGACGGCCAGCCAGGTTTCGAGGTCCCGCTCGGCGACCCGCCGCAGGACGGCGTTGACGAACTTGGCCCGGCCGTCGCCCACGGCGGCCCTGGCCAGCTCAACGGTGGCCCCGACGGCGGCGTGCGACGGTGTGCGCATCGACAACAGCTGGTGCGCCCCCATCCGGACCAGGTCGAGCACCGGCGGGTCGACGGCGTCGAGGCCCCGGTCGGTGCAGGCGGCGAGGACCGCGTCGTAGCTGCCCCGGCCGCGCAGCGTGCCGTAGGCCAGCTCGGTGGCGAAGGCGGCGTCACGGGTGTCCAGCCGGCGCTCCCGGATCAGCGCGGGCAGCGCGAGGTTGGCGTAGGCGTCCCGCTCGTCGACGGCGCGCAGCAGGTCGAAGGCGGTCCGGCGGGCGGCGTCCGGCCGCGGCCGGCGGTAGCGCTGGCCGGCGGTCACGGCTCGAACCGCTCCCCCGGCGCGATCCGCACCCCGCGGGCCCAGTCGGCCGCCGGCATGGCCCGCTTGCCCTGCGGCCGCACCTCGGCGAGCAGAACGGCGCTGCTGCCGGTGCCCACGTGCACCCCGGCCCGGTCCACCGCCAGCTCGGCGGGGGCCAGCCCCCGGTCGGCGGCCAGCTGCACCGGCCCGAGCCGCAGCCGCTCCCCGCGAAACGTCGTCCAGGCACCGGGCGCCGGGGTGCACGAGCGCACTTGCCGGTCCACCGCGAGCGCCGGCACGGACCAGTCCACCCGGGCGTCGTCCACGGTGACCTTCGGCGCCAGCGAGACGTCGACCGGCGACTGCGGCACTGGGCGCAGCTCGCCGTCCTCGATGCCGTCGAGGGTGGCCACGAGCAGCCGAGCGCCGCCCTGCGCCAGCCGCTCCAGCAGGTCGCCCGTCGTGTCGGTCGGGCGGATCTGCTCGGTGATCACGCCGAACACCGGGCCGGTGTCCAGGCCCTCCTCGAGCAGAAAGGTGGCGGCGCCGGTGAAGTCGTCGCCGTGCCGGATGGCGTGCTGCACCGGCGCGGCCCCGCGCCAGGCCGGGAGCAGCGAGAAGTGCAGGTTCACCCAGCCGTTCCGCGGGATGTCCAGCGCGGCCCTCGGGATCAGGCCGCCGTAGGCGACGATCGGGCAGGCGTCAGGGGCGAGCTCGGCCAGCCGGGCCAGGAACGCGGGGTCGCTGGGGCGCGGCGGCTTGAGCACCTCGAGCCCGGCGTCGGCGGCCAGCTCGGCGACCGGTGACGCGGCGAGCCGGCGGCCCCGACCGGCCGGCGCGTCCGGCCGGGTGAGCACCGCGACCACCTCGTGCCGGGAGGCCAGCAGCGCCCGCAGCGACGGCAGCGCCGGCTCGGGGGTGCCGGCGAAGACGAGGCGCACCTAGTGGGCCGTGCCGTGCGTGGCGTGCGGACTGACCCGGACCTGGGGCGCGCTGTCGCCGAACCACTCGGCCTCGCGGATCGCGCGCAGCGCGGCCTTGCGGGTCTCGCGGTCCAGCCGGTCGACGAACAGGATGCCGTCGAGGTGGTCGGTCTCGTGCTGGACGCAGCGAGCCAGCAGCTCGGTGCCCTCGACGGCGACCGGGTCGCCGTACTGGTTGAACCCCTTGGCGACGACGCCGTAGGCGCGCACCGTGGGGAAGGACAGGCCGGGCAGCGACAGGCAGCCCTCCTCGCCGTCCTGCTCGTCATCGGTGAGGTCCAGGGTGGGGTTGACCAGGTGGCCCACCTCGTCGTCCACCGCGTAGGTGAACACCCGCAGCGACACCCCGAGCTGGGGGGCGGCCAGGCCGACGCCGGGGGCCTCGAGCATGGTGTCCATGAGGTCCCGCACCAGGGTGCGCAGCTCCTTGTCGAAGTCCACCACGGGGGCCGCGGCGGTGCGCAGCACCGGGTCGCCGAAGAGGCGGATCGGCTGGACGGTCACGGGTCTCCCGTCTGGGGCTGCTGGGGGCGAACGGCGTCCAGTCTACGGGCGGGGCGCCGGGACCGGCGGCTCGAGCAGCCCCAGGTCGGTGAGGTCACGGGCCAGCCGGTCCGGTCCGGTGAACAGGACGCCGGTGAGCCCGAGCGACCGGGCCGTGTCGACGTTGTCGGCCCGGTCATCGATGTACACGCTGGTCGCCGGGTCGACCCGGTGCTGGTCGAGCAGCAGCCGAAACAGCGCCGGGTCGGGCTTGGCCAGGCCGTGCTCCCCGGACACCACGACCGCCTCGAAGCGCTGCAGCGAGGCGTACCTCCGCCGCGCCTCGGGGAACGTCTCGGCCGACCAGTTCGTCAGCGCGAGCAGCCGCAGGCCGCGCTCCTCGAGCCGGTCGAGGACCTCGACGCTCCCGGCGATCTCCCCGGCCAGCATGTCCTGCCAGCGGTCGTGCCAGGCCCGGATCAGCGCCTCGAGGTCCGGGTGTCGGGCGACCAGCTCGGCCACCGCGTCGGCCCGCGGCCGGCCGGCGTCCATGGTGTGGTTCCAGTCCGGCGAAGCGACCTCCTGCAGGAACCACTCCATCCGCTGCTCGTCGCCGTCGAACAGGTCCCGGTACAGGTGCCGGGGGTCCCAGTCGACGAGGACGCCGCCGATGTCGAACACGACCGTGTCGTAGCCGCTCACCCGCGCAGTCTCCCGCCCGTCAGCCGAGGGCCACCGGGTCGACCCGCACCGTGACGAACTCGGCCGCCTTGCGCGCGCTGCGGCCGGCCTGGGTGGCGCGCAGCGCGGCGCTGAGCGCGGCCCCGTCGACCAGCGGGGCGCGCAGCAGGGCCCGCGCCTGTCCGGGCGGCCCCTGCTCGAGCGGCAGCGGGCCGAGGACGGCGGCGGAGGACGGCAGCCGGGCCGCCACCAGGAACTCCTCCACGGCGTCGGCCGGACCGGACACCACTGCCAGCCGCACGGCCGGCGGGAAGTCCAGCCAGCGGCGCTGCTCGAGCTCGTGCGCCGCTGCCCCTGCGGGGTCTATGCGCAGCAGGGCCTGCACCGGGGCGGCCGACGGGTCCCCCAAGACGACCACCCGCCCGCCCTGCGCAGCCGGCCGGACCAGGGCCACCGCGGCCAGCCAGCGGCGCAGCGCCTCCTCCCCCGCACGCAGGTCGGGCCGGGCCAGCAGCGCCCAGGTGTCCAGCAGCAGCGCCGCCGCGTACCCGCCGTCGGCCACCGGCTCAGCACCGGGGGTGGCCACCACGAGGGCGGGCTCGGCGTCGACGGTTGCGAGGACGCCGTCGCCGCCGGATGTCCGCACCCGCACGCCAGGGAAGGAGCGGCCGAGCTCCTCGGCCGTCCTGGACGCACCCACGGTGACCGCCCGCAGCCGCACCCCGTCGCACTCCGGGCAGCGCCAGGCGCCGGCCGGTTTGCCGCACCAGCGGCACCGGGGCACGGCGTGGCCCGAGCTCAGCGCCAGCGGCCCGGCGCAGGCGGGGCAGCGGGCCGGGCTGCGGCACTGGGTGCAGGCCAGGGTCGGCAGGTAGCCGCGGCGGGGCACCTGGACCAGCGCCGGGCCGCTGCGCAGCGCGGTCCGCAGCGTCTCCCAGGCCAGCGACGGCAGCCGGGCGGCGCGGGCCGCCGGGTCCCTGGCCAGCTCGGCGTCGTCGCCGGTGGTGCGCAGCAGCGGCGCCGCGGCCCTGGCGTCGGCCCGGCTGCGCTCGACCGGGTGCGCCCAGCCGGTCTCGACGAGCAGCTGCGCCTCCGCGGTGCGGGCGTGGCCGCCGAGCAGCAGGGCCGCGCCCTCGAGGCGGGACCGGGCCACCAGCACCTCCCGCACGTGCGGGTAGGGGGCATGCGGCTCGGCGTGCAGGTCGTCGCCGTCGTCCCACACCACGGCCAGGCCGAGCCGCTCGACCGGGGCGAACATCGCCGCGCGGGTGCCCACGACCGCGCGGACGGCGCCGCGGCGCACGGCCAGCCAGCGCCGGTAGCGCTCCTTGGGGCCGACCTCGGCGCTGAGCAGCACGTGCTGGCCCGGGCCGCACTCGGCCTCCACCGCGGCGGCCACCCGGTCGGCGTCGCGGTGGTCGGGGACGACGACGAGCGCCCCGCGGTCGGCGGCCAGGGCGGTGCGCACCGCGTGCGCGACCTCGGCCGGCCAGTCCGCCGTCGCCGTCCAGGCCGCGCGCGGGGAGCGGCCGGCGGCCAGCGCCCGCAGGAACGCCGGACCCGCGGGGTACGCCCGCCAGGGGCCCGGGTCGTCCGGGGCCGACGGGGGCAGCGCCGGCTCGGCCGGCCGGCCGGCCTCAGCGGCCGCGTGCCGGGGCGGGACGGCGAGGCGCAGCACGTCGGCGAGGGCACCCGCGTAGTGGTCGGCGACCTCGCGGGCCAGCCGGGCCGCCTGCGGGGAGAGCACCGGCTCGGCCGAGACGACCTTGAGCCGGGCCAGCCGCCCGGGGTGCTCGCTGGTCGCCGCCCGCTCGATGAGGTACCCGCTGACCAGCTGGCCGGCGAACCGGACCCGGACCCGGACCCCCGGCACCGCCTGCTCGTCGGCGCCGGCGGGGACCTCGTAGTCGAACAGCCGGTCCAGGTGGGCCAGCGAGACGTCGACCGCGACCCGGGCGACCGGGTCGGTCGCGGCCGCCGGCTCCGGCGGGCGGGGCCTGGCTCGGCGGACCTGCGCCCGCACCAGGGCCAGCTGTTCCTCCCCCCCGCCCTGCATGAAGGGTCCCTTCTGTGCGCGTGGCCGACGTTACCGGACCTTCAGGCAGCGGGACCGGACGGCGATGAAGGGCGCCCGAGTGCGGCAGTGCGCACCGAAGGTGCCCTTCATGCGGGTCAGGCGCGGACGGCGGTGCGCAGCGCGTCGATCCGGTCGGTCCGCTCCCAGGTAAAGTCCGGCTCGACCCGGCCGAAGTGGCCGTAGGCGGCGGTGGACGCGTAGATCGGCCGCAGCAGGTCGAGGTCGCGGATGATCGCGGCCGGCCGCAGGTCGAACACCTCGGTCACCGCGTCCTGGATCCGCTCGGCCGGCAGCTCGGACGTGCCGAACGTCTCCACGAACAGCCCGACTGGGTGCGCCTTGCCGATCGCGTAGGCCACCTGCACCTCGCAGCGCCTGGCCAGCCCGGCGGCCACCACGTGCTTGGCCACCCAGCGCATCGCATAGGCGGCCGAGCGGTCCACTTTCGACGGGTCCTTGCCGGAGAACGCCCCGCCGCCGTGCCGCGCCATGCCGCCGTAGGTGTCGATGATGATCTTGCGGCCGGTCAGGCCGGCATCGCCCATGGGGCCGCCGATCTCGAACCGGCCGGTCGGGTTGACCAGCACCCGGTAGCCCGAGGTGTCGATCTGCAGGTCCTCGAGGACCGGGCGGACCACCAGCGCCTCGACGTCGGGCTGCAGCAGCGTCGCCAGGTCGACGTCGCCGGCGTGCTGGGTCGACACCACGACGGTGTCCAGCCGGACCGGCCGGTCGCCGTCGTACTCGATGGTCACCTGGGTCTTGCCGTCCGGGCGGAGGTAGGGGATCTGGCCGTCCTTGCGGACGGCGGCCAGCCGGTACGCGAGCCGGTGCGCCAGCATGATCGGCAGCGGCATCAGCTCGGGCGTGTCGTCGCACGCGTAGCCGAACATCAGGCCCTGGTCACCGGCGCCCTGCCGGTCCAGCGGGTCGTGCGAGTGCTCGGCCCGCTCCTCGTAGGCGTCGTCCACGCCCTGGGCGATGTCCGCCGACTGGGAGCCGATCGACACCGACACGCCGCAGGAGTTCCCGTCGAACCCCTTCTTCGACGAGTCGTAGCCGATCTCGAGGACCTTCTCCCGCACGATCGAGGGGATGTCGGCCCAGGCCGAGGTGGTCACCTCGCCGGCCACGTGCACCAGGCCGGTGGTGACCAGGGTCTCGACCGCGACCCTGCTGTGCACGTCGTCCTTGAGCAGCGCGTCCAGGATCGAGTCGCTGATCTGGTCAGCGATCTTGTCCGGGTGTCCCTCAGTGACCGACTCGGAGGTGAACAGGCGACGGGACAACACGGCTCCCTCAGCTCGACGGATGTTGCCGCAGTCTAACGACCGGGGCCGACCAAACGGGAGGCCACGGCGTCCCAGACGGCGTCGGCCAGCGCCTCCTTGCTACCCAGCGTCAGCTCCACCTGGCTGCCGTCGGCCCCGAGGAGCACCCCGGAGTTCTCGGCCACCTCGAAGCCCACGCCCTCGCCGACCGGGTTGACCACGAGCAGGTCGCAGCCCTTGCGGGCCAGCTTGGCCCGCCCGTGCGCCAACCAGTCCGCGGTGTCGTCACCGGTCTCGGCGGCGAACCCCACGACCACCGGCGACTTCCCGGAGCGTGCGGCCACCACCTCGGTCAGGACGTCGGGGTTGCGCACCAGCGCGATCGGCTCCGGCACACCGCCCGCGTCGTCCTTCTTGATCTTGGCGCCCTGGACGGACGCCGGCCGGAAGTCGGCCACCGCCGCCGCCATCACCACGACGTCGGCGTCCACCGCGGCGGCCAGCACGGCGTCGCGGAGCTGATCGGCGGTCCCCACCGGGACGACACTCACCCCGGCCGGCGCCGGCAGCGCGACGTTGGCCGACACGAGCACCACCCCGGCGCCCCGGGCCGCGGCGGTGGCGGCCAGCGCGTAGCCCTGCCGCCCGCTGGACCGGTTGCCCAGGAACCGGACCGGGTCGAGCGGCTCCCGGGTGCCCCCGGCGGAGACCACGACCCGGCTGCCGGCCAGGTCGGCGCCCCGGCCCGGCGCGGCCAGCAGGCGCAGCGCGACCGCCAGGATCTGCTGCGGCTCGGGCAGCCGGCCCGGCCCGGAGTCGGCGCCGGTGAGCCGGCCCACAGCGGGGTCAAGCACGACGAGGCCCCGCTCGCGCAGGGTGGCCACGTTGGCGCGGGTGGCCGGGTGCTCCCACATCTCGGTGTGCATGGCCGGCGCGAACAGCACCGGGCAGCGCGCGGTGAGCAGCACGTTGGTGAGCAGGTCGTCGGCCAGCCCGTGCGCGGCCCTGGCCAGCAGGTCGGCGGTGGCCGGCGCCACGACCACGAGGTCGGCGTCCCGGCCCAGCTGCAGGTGCGGCACGACGTGGGCGTCGTCCCAGACGTCGGTGGCCACCGGCTGGCCGGACAGCGCGGCCCAGGTCGGCGCCCCCACGAACCGCAGCGCCGCGGCGGTCGGGACGACCCGCACCGAGCAGCCGGACTCGGTCAGCCCGCGCAGCAGCGTGGCGACCTTGTACGCAGCGATGCCCCCGCCGACACCGAGCACCACCCGCGGAGCGGGCACGCCGGTCACGGCAGGGGCACCTGTGCGGAGGCCGGGCGGGTCAGGCCTCGGTGGTCTCGAGCTCGAGCAGGCCGGCGTTGATCTCGCGCAGCGCGATCGACAGCGGCTTTTCCTGCACGTGGGTCTCCACGAGTGGACCGACGTACTCGAGCAGGCCCTCGCCGAGCTGGCTGTAGTAGGCGTTGATCTGGCGCGCGCGCTTGGCCGAGTAGAGCACCAGGCTGTACTTGGACTCGACCCGCTCAAGCAGGTCGTCGATCGGCGGGTTGGTGATGCCTTCGGGCGCGGCGACGGTACCGGACACGCGGGTGCCTTCCGGGGAGAGCGAACGGTGCAGGTCTCAAACGGGCGTCTCAGGCGGCGCCTAGACTCATCAACGATACCAGCCGGTCGCACACGGCCTCGATCTCGTCGTTGACGACGACCTCGTCGAACTCCGACTGGGCGGCCAGCTCGATCTCCGCGGTGGCCAGCCGCCGGGCGATCACCTCGGCCGGCTCGGTGCCGCGGCCCACCAGCCGGCGGACCAGCTCGTCCCAGGACGGCGGCGCCAGGAAGACCAGCAGCGCCTCCGGCATCGCCGCCTTGACCATCCGGGCACCCTGCAGCTCGATCTCCAGCAACACCGGGGTGCCCTCGGCCAGCCGGTCCTCCACCGGCTCCCGCGGGGTGCCGTAGTGGTGCCCGGCGAACTCGGCCCACTCCAGCAGCTCGCCGCGCTCGACCAGACCGGCGAACTCCTCGGGAGTGCGGAACAAGTAGTGCACACCCTCGGTCTCGCCCGGCCGCTGCCGTCGGGTCGTCGCGGACACCGACAGCCAGATCTCCGGGTGCCGCTCCCGCAGGTGGGCCACCACGGTGCTCTTGCCCACCCCGGACGGCCCGGACAGCACCGTCAGCCGCGGCCGCTCAGGACTGGGCACCGAACTCCCGCTCGAGCGCCGCAACCTGGTTGGCGCCGAGCCCCCGCACCCGGCGGGTCTCGGCGATCCCCACCCGTTCCATGATCTCCCGGGCCCGGACCTTGCCGACGCCGGGCATTGACTCCAGCAGCGCAGACACCCGGATCTTGCCGATCACCGGGTTCTCCTGGCCCTCCCGGATCACCTCGGGCAGCGAGGCGCCAGAGTGCTTGAGCCGGTTCTTCACCTCGGCGCGCTCCCGCCGGGCCTCGGCGGCCTTGGCCAAGGCGGCGGCGCGCTGCTCGGGCGAGAGGGGCGGAAGGGCCACCGGGGGTCACCTCAGGGGTCGGGGGGAGCGATCGGGTATCCGTCGTGAACCTAGCCAGTGCCGCGCTCCGGCGGCAACGCGGCGGCCAGGGACGCCGCCGCGGCGCCCGGGTCCGCAGCCCCGGTGATCGGCCGGCCCACGACGAGCAGGTCTGCACCGTCGGCCAGCGCCTGCTCCGGTGTGGTCACCCGGGCCTGGTCGCCGGGGTCGGATCCGGCCGGCCGGACGCCGGGGGTGATCAGCACGACGTCCGTCCCGACCTCGGCCCGGACGGCGGCCACCTCCTGCGGGGAGCAGACCAGGGCCTGCGCCCCGCCGCTGACCGCGAGCACGGCCAGCCGGCGGACGGCGTCCAGCGGCGGCCCGACCAGCCCGATGCGCTCCAGGTCGGCCGCGGACAGCGAGGTGAGCACGGTCACCGCCGTGATCCGGGCGCCCGGCAGCGCCTCCACGGCGGCCCGCACCATGGCCGGACCGCCCGCGGCGTGCACCGTGAGGAAGTCCGGGGCCAGGTCGGCCACCGCCCGGGCTCCCCCGGCCACCGTGTTCGGGATGTCGTGCAGCTTCAGGTCCAGGAAGACGGCGCGGCCGCCGCTGGCCTCCCGCGCCCTGGCCACGGCGGCCGCGCCGTGCCGCAGGTACAGCTCCAGCCCCACCTTCACCGTGGACACGTACGGCCCGGCCGCCGAGGCCCAGCCGGCGGCGACGTCCAGGTCGGTGGTGTCGAGCGCGACGGCGACGGGTGCGAGGGCGGTCACGCCTCCGGCTCCGTCCGGTGCGCGTAGCCCACGGCGTCGCTGAACCGCTCGAACCCGCGGTCGCCCAGGGCACGCTGCAGCTCGCGGGCGATCCGGGCCGGCGCCGAGGGGTCGTTGAACACGGCGGTGCCCACGGAGACGGCGCTGGCGCCGGCGAGCACGAACTCCAGCGCGTCCAGGCCGGTCCGGATCCCGCCCATGCCGAGGATCGGCACGTCCGGCAGCGCCTGGTGCACCTGCCACACGCAGCGCACGGCCACCGGGCGGATCGCCGGGCCGGACAGCCCGCCGGTCACCCCGGCCAGCGCCGGCCGCATGGTGTCGGTGTCGATCGTCAAGCCCAGCAGCGTGTTGATCATGGATAGCCCGTCGGCCCCGGCGGCCACCACCGACTGCGCGATCTCGACGATGTCGGTGACGTCCGGCGACAGCTTGGCCAGCACCGGGATGCCCGGCGCGGTGGCCCGACGGACCGCGGCGACGACGGCGGACGCCGGCGCCGTGGCACAGGCGAACACCTGGCCGCGGTCCTCGACGTTCGGGCAGGAGATGTTCACCTCGACCGCCGTGACGCCGTCGACGTTGCGCAGCCGCTGCGCGAGCTTGGTGAACTCGTCCACCGTCCCGCCCGCGATCGACACGATCGCCCGCGCGCCACGGTTGCGCAGCCAGGCCAGGTCGTGCTCCAGGAACGCGTCGATGCCGGGGCCCTGCAGGCCGATCGAGTTGAGCATGCCGCTTGGCGTCTCGGCCATCCGCGGGGTGGGCCGCCCGGACCGCGGCTTCAGCATGATCGACTTGGTGACGACGGCGCCCAGCGCGGTGATGTCCATGAACTGGTCCAGCTCGCGGCCGGCCGCGGCGCAGCCGGACGCTGTGAGCACCGGGCTGGGCAGCGCCGCCCCGGCCAGGTCGGTGGACATGTCGACCTCGGGCAGCTCGGCCTCGCCCGGGGTCCGGGTGGTGATCCGCATCCGGGTCATGCCTGGCCTCCCGCAGGCGCGCCCCACGTGTCGGCCGGCACCGTGCCGACGTCGGCCCAGCGGACCCGGTCACCGGCGAACACCGGCCCCTCGGTGCAGGAGCGCACCATGCGGGTCACGCCGTCGTCGCCGACCACCGGTAGCACGCAGGTCATGCAGACCCCGACGCCGCAGGCCATCGACTCCTCCACGGCACACTGGCTGACCGCGCCGTGCGCCGTGGCCAGCTGGCTGACCGCCTGCAGCATCGCCATCGGGCCGCACGCGTAGACCACCTCGCTGCCGGCGCGGCGCATCAGGGCCGGGAGCACGTCGGTGACCCGGGCGCGCTCCCCCAGCGTGCCGTCCTCGGTGGTGATGGCCACCTGGGTGGACATCCGCTTGGCCTCCAGCGCCCCGAACAGCCGCGACTCGGTCGACGCTCCGATGACGAAGTCGACCCGGTTGCCGCGGGCCCGCAGCTGCTCGGCCAGGCTGAACAGCGGCGCGCTGCCGTAGCCGCCGCCCACCAGCACCGCCGACACCGGTTCGAGCGGCAGCGCGAACGGCCGCCCGAGCGGGCCGACGACGTCCACCTGGTCGTGCGCCTGCAGCCGGGACAGCCAGGCGGTGCCGCGGCCGTGGACCGCGAACACCACCTCGACGGTGCCGCCGTAGACGCCGCGCTGCTGCACCTTGTAGATCGAGAAGGCCCGGCGCAGCAGCATCGAGGAGTCGTCGCCGCCGACGGCCAGCGCGATGAACTGGCCGGGCCGGGCGGTGTCGGCGACGCCGGGCGCGACCAGGGTGAGCGCGTGGTAGTCCCCGACCCGGCGCAGGGACAGCACTTCACCGCGCACCTGAACCGGCGCCATCAGGACCGCTCCCCCCTCGTCCGATCGGCGACCTCCTCGCCGCGCAGGGCCCGACCGTACTCCTGCAGCGAGCGCACCCCGATCTCGCCTCGGGTGACCGCCTCGATGCCCTGGACGGCAGCGCCGAGACCCTGCACGGTGGTGATGCAGGGCACCCCCCTGGCGACCGCCGCGGTGCGGATCTCGTAGCCGTCCAGCCGGGCGCCCACCCCGAACGGGGTGTTGACGATGAGCGCGACCTCGCCCGCGAGGATCCGCTGGACGGCGTCCAGGGTGCCGTCGTCCGGCTCGTAGTGCTTGCGCACCACGCTGGCCGGGATGCCGTTGCGGGACAGCACCTCGGCGGTGCCCGCGGTGGCCAGGATCTCAAACCCGAGGTCGGCCAGCCGCTTCACCGGGAACACCATGGAGCGCTTGTCCCGGTTGGCCACCGAGACGAACGCCCGGCCCTTGGTGGGCAGGCCGCCGCTGTACGCGGCCAGCTGCGACTTGGCGAACGCGGTGCCGAACATCGCGTCGATGCCCATGACCTCGCCGGTGGACCGCATCTCCGGCCCCAGGACGGTGTCCACCCCGTGGAACCGGCCGAACGGGAGCACCGCCTCCTTCACCGCGATCGGCGCGTCCATGGGCAGCGTGCCGCCGTCCCCGGACGCCGGCAGCACCCCCTCGGCCCGCAGCCGGGCGATGGTCTCGCCGACCATGATCCGGGCGGCCGCCTTGGCCAGCGGCACGGCGGTGGCCTTGGAGACGAACGGGACCGTGCGAGAGGCGCGCGGGTTGGCCTCGAGCACGTAGAGCACGTCGGCGGCCAGCGCGTACTGCACGTTGATCAGGCCGCGGACCCCGACGCCGCGGGCGATCGCCTCGGTGGACCGCCGGATCCGGTCGATCTCGGCCCGACCCAGGGTGATCGGCGGCAGGGCGCACGCGGAGTCGCCGGAGTGGATGCCGGCCTCCTCGATGTGCTCCATCACGCCGCCGAGGTACAGCTCCTCGCCGTCGAACAGCGCGTCGACGTCGATCTCGACCGCGTCGTCGAGGAACCGGTCGACGAGCACCGGGTGCTCCGGGCTGATCTTGGTGGCCCGGTCGATGTAGCCGGCCATCATGCCGTCGTCGTAGACGATCTCCATGCCGCGGCCGCCGAGCACATAGGACGGGCGCACCAGCACCGGGTAGCCGATCGCCTCGGTGATCGCCCTGGCGTCCTCGAAGGTGCTGGCCAGCCCGTACTTCGGGGCCGGCAGCCCGGCCGCGGCCAGCACCCGGCCGAACGCGCCGCGCTCCTCGGCCAGGTGGATCGCCTCGGGGCTGGTGCCCAGGATCGGCACCCCGGCGTCCTTGAGCCGCTGCGCCAGGCCCAGCGGGGTCTGCCCGCCCAGTTGCACGACGGCGCCCTCGACCGGACCGGCCGCCAGCTCGGCGTGGTAGACCTCGAGCACGTCCTCGAAGGTCAGCGGCTCGAAGTACAGCCGGTCGCTGGTGTCGTAGTCGGTCGAGACGGTCTCCGGGTTGCAGTTGACCATGACGGTCTCGAAGCCGGCCTCGCGCAGGGTCATGGCGGCGTGCACGCACGAGTAGTCGAACTCGATGCCCTGGCCGATCCGGTTCGGGCCGCTGCCCAGGATGAGCACCGCGGGCTTGTCCCGGGGCCGCACCTCGGTCTCCTCGTCGTAGGCCGAGTAGTGGTACGGCGTGGACGCCGCGAACTCCGCGGCGCAGGTGTCGACGGTCTTGTAGACCGGCCGGATGCCCAGCGCGTGCCGCACCCCGCGGACGACGTCCTCGGGCATACTGCGGAGCTGGCCCAGCTGCCGGTCGGAGAACCCGAACCGCTTGGCGCGGCGCAGCAGCGTGGGGGTCAGCTCGGCAGCCGAGCGGACCTGCTCGGCCACCTCGTTGATCGCGGCGATCTGCTCGAGGAACCACGGGTCGATGCCGGTGGCCGCGTGCAGCCGCTCCACGCTGGCCCCGGCGCGCAGCGCCTCGTGCACCACCCGAAGCCGGCCCTCGCGAGGCAGCGCCGCCTCGGCCACCAGGGCGTCCCGGTCGCCGGGCTCGCCGACCCACTCGAAGCCGGCGTCCGACTTCTCCAGCGAGCGCAGCGCCTTCTGCAGCGCCTCCGGGAAGGACCGACCCATGGCCATGGCCTCGCCGACCGACTTCATCGTCGTCGTCAGCGTGGGGTCGGCCTGCGGGAACTTCTCGAAGGCGAACCGAGGCACCTTGACGACGACGTAGTCCAGGGTCGGCTCGAACGACGCCGGGGTCTGCTGGGTGATGTCGTTGGGGATCTCGTCGAGGGTGTAGCCGATGGCCAGCCGGGCGGCGATCTTGGCGATCGGGAAGCCGGTGGCCTTGGACGCCAGCGCCGAGGACCGGGACACCCGGGGGTTCATCTCGATGACGATCAGCCGGCCGTCCTCGGGGTTCACCGCGAACTGGATGTTGCAGCCGCCGGTGTCCACCCCGACCGCCCGGATCACGTCGATGGCGACGTCGCGCATCCGCTGGTACTCGCGGTCGGTGAGGGTCATCGCCGGCGCCACCGTGATCGAGTCGCCGGTGTGCACCCCCATGGGGTCGAGGTTCTCGATCGAGCAGACCACGACCACGTTGTCCGCGCGGTCGCGCATCAGCTCGAGCTCGTACTCCTTCCAGCCGAGGATCGACTCCTCCAGGAGCACCTCGGTGGTCGGGCTGGCCTGCAGCCCCGCGCCGGCGATCCGGTGCAGGTCCTCCTCGTTGTCGGCCATCCCGGAGCCGGCGCCGCCCATGGTGAACGACGGCCGCACCACCACCGGGTAGCCGAGGTCCTCGACCACGGCCAGGCACTCGGCCATCGAGTGGCAGATCGTCGAGCGAGCCGACTCGGCGCCGATGGCGGCGACGATCTCCTTGAACCGCTGCCGGTCCTCGCCGCGCTCGATCGCGTCGATGTCCGCGCCGATCAGCTCGACGCCGTACCGGCCGAGCACGCCGCGCTCGTGCAGCGCGACCGCGGTGTTGAGCGCGGTCTGACCGCCGAGCGTGGCGAGCAACGCGTCCGGCCGCTCCCTGTCGATGATCTTCTCGACCACCTCGGCGGTGATCGGCTCGACGTAGGTGGCGTCGGCGAACTCCGGGTCGGTCATGATCGTGGCCGGGTTGCTGTTGACCAGGACGACGCGCAGGCCCTCGGCGCGGAGCACCCGGCAGGCCTGCGTGCCCGAGTAGTCGAACTCGGCGGCCTGACCGATGACGATGGGCCCGGAGCCGATGACCAGGACGCTGCGGATGTCCTCGCGGCGGGGCATCAGCGGGTCCCCTCGATCAGCGCGGTGAACCGGTCGAACAGGTAGGCCGAGTCGTGGGGGCCGGCCGCGGCCTCCGGGTGGTACTGCACGGAGAAGGCCGGCCGGTCGAGCAGCGCCAGCCCCTCGACCACGCCGTCGTTGAGGCAGACGTGGCTCACCTCGACCCGCCCGTACGGCGTCTCGCTGACCTCGCCGACCGGGACCGCGACCGCGAAGCCGTGGTTGTGGGCACTGATCTCCACCCGCCCGGTGGCGACGTCCTGCACCGGCTGGTTGGTGCCCCGGTGGCCGAACTTCAGCTTGAACGTGTCGAAGCCGAGGGCCCTGCCGAGCACCTGGTTGCCGAAGCAGATGCCGAACGTCGGCAGCCGGTGCTCCAGCGCGGCCCGGACCAGCCCGACGGCGTGGTCGGCGGTCGCGGGGTCGCCGGGGCCGTTGGAGAAGAACACGCCGTCGGCCCCGGCAGCCAGCAGCTGCTCGGGCGTGGTGGCCGCGGGCAGCACGTGCACCTCGACGCCGCGCTCGGCCAGCCGGACCGGAGTCATGGCCTTGATCCCGAGGTCGACGGCGGCCACGGTGAACCGCTTCTCGCGAACCGCCGGCACGACGTAGGCCGTCTCGGTGGACACCTCGGCCGTGAGGTCGGCCCAGGCCATCTGCGGGCTGGCCTGCACCCGCTCGAGCAGAGCCCGCGGGTCGTCCTCCACGCTGGAGACGCCCACCCGCATGGCGCCGCGGTCGCGCAGGTGCCGGGTGAGCGCCCTGGTGTCGACCCCGCTGATCCCGACCACGCCCTGCACCTCGAGCTCCTCCTCCAGGGTGCGCCTGGCCCGCCAGGACGACGCCCGCGGCGAGGGGTCGCGCACCACGTACCCGCTCACCCAGATCCGCCCGGACTCCGGGTCCTCGTCGTTGACCCCGGTGTTGCCGATGTGCGGCGTGGTCATGACGACCACCTGCCGGTGGTACGACGGGTCGGTCAGGGTCTCCTGGTAGCCGGTCATGGCCGTGCAGAACACGGCCTCGCCGAAGGTCTCGCCGACCGCGCCGTAGGCGTCGCCCGCGAACGTGCGGCCGTCCTCCAGCACCAGCAGCGCGGGCCGGCGCCCGGTCACGACGCCTCCTGCCCGAGCAGCTGCCCGGCGGCGGCCACCACGACGTCCCGGTCTGCGGCGTACCGCGGCCGGAAGCCGGTGGCCAGCTGCCGGTCCCCGTGCCGCCAGGTCAGCACGACTAGGCCGTCGTCCTCGACGACCGTCCCGGCCATGCCCTTGGCCAGCTGGACGCCGGTGAGCAGCTCGGCCGGCACGAACACGTCCGGAGCGCCCTCGCGGGCCAGCAGCACGCCCGGGGGCGCGACCGTGACGCGCGCGTTGCTGCGCACGCCCAGACCGTGCACGACGATGCGGTCCAGCCAGTCCCCGGCTGAGGTGGTGGCCACGTAGACGCCCTCGACGTCGTCGACGAGCGGCTCCCCGAGGCCGGCCGGCACGGCCGGCAGCCCGGGCAGGTCTGCCTGCCGGCGGCCCTTGTTGCGCCAGCCCCAGGCCATCCCGGCCACGCCCAGCAGCACGAACAGCACGACGGCCACGGACAGCAGGGTCCGGGTCATGCCAGCCTCCCGTCGAGCACGGTGGGCCGGCCGCGCAGGAAGGTGGCCACCACCCGCGCGGGCAGCTCGCGCCCGGCGTAGGGGGTGTTGTGGCTGAGCGAGGCCAGCCGGCCCGGGTCGACTGACCAGGCTCCGGCCGGGTCGACCAGGGTGACGTTGGCCGGCTCGCCCACCGCGAGCGGGCGGCCGTGGTCGGCGACCCGGCCGATCCGGGCGGGTCGCACCGACATCCGGTCGGCGACGCCGGCCCAGTCCAGCAGCCCGGGCTCGACCATGGCCGCGGCCACCACGCCCAGCGCGGTCTCCAGGCCGACCATGCCGAACGCCGCCGCGGCCCACTCGCAGTCCTTGTCCTCGACCGGGTGCGGCGCGTGGTCGGTGGCCACCACGTCGATGGTCCCGTCGGCCAGCCCGGCCCGCAGCGCGGCCACGTCGTCGGCCGAGCGCAGCGGCGGGTTCACCTTGTAGACCGGGTCGTAGCTGGCGACCAGGTCCTCGGTGAGCAGCAGGTGGTGCGGGGTCACCTCCGCGGTGACCGGGAAGCCCCGCTCCTTGGCCAGCCGGATGATCTCCACCGAGCCGGCCGTGGACACGTGGCACACGTGCAGCCGGGAGCCGACGTGCGCCGCGAGCAGGACGTCCCTGGCGATGACCGCCTCCTCGGCGACGCCCGGCCAGCCGCGCAGGCCGAGCACCCCGGAGAGCACGCCCTCGTTCATCTGGGCGTCCTCGGTCAGCCGCGGCTCCTGGGCGTGCTGGGCGATCACCCCGTCGAACGCCTTGACGTACTCCAGCGCCCGACGCATGAGGACGGCGTCCGAGACGCAGCGGCCGTCGTCGGAGAAGACCCGCACCGAGGCGGCCGAGTCGGCCATCGCGCCGAGCTCGGCGAGCTGCCGGCCGTCCAGACCGACGGTGACCGCGCCGACCGGCCGGACGTCGCAGTGACCGGCCTGCTGGCCGAGCCGCCACACCTGCTCGACCACCCCGGCGGTGTCGGCCACCGGGTCGGTGTTGGCCATGGCGTGGACGGCGGTGAACCCGCCGAGCGCGGCCGCCCGGGTCCCGGTCTCGACCGTCTCGCTGTCCTCCCGGCCGGGCTCGCGCAGGTGGGTGTGCAAGTCCACCAGCCCGGGCAGCACGACCAGCCCGGCACCGTCGAGGACCTGCGCGTCGCCGGCGTCCAGGCCCTGGCCCACGGCGGCGATCACGCCGCCGCGCAGCAGCAGGTCGGTGGGGTCACCGCCCAGGGGTCGCACGCCCCGCACCAGCCAGCCGCTCACTGCGCCACCCCCGCCTTCTCGCTCGCACCGATGGCCGGCTCGTTGCCGCCGAGCAGCAGGTACAGCACCGCCATCCGCACGCTCACCCCGTTGCCCACCTGCTCGACGATCGTGGACCGGGCGCTGTCGGCGACCTCCGCCGCGATCTCCATGCCGCGGTTCATCGGCCCCGGGTGCATGACGATCGCGTGGTCCGGCAGCACTGCGGCCCGCGCGACGTCCAGCCCGTAGCGGCGGCTGTACTCGTGCGCGCTGGGGAAGTACGCGGCGTTCATCCGCTCCCGCTGGACGCGCAGCATCATCACGACGTCCGACCCCGGCAACGTCGCGTCCAGGTCGTAGGAGACCTCGCACGGCCAGGTCTCGACGCCGACCGGCAGCAGCGTCGGTGGCGCCACCAGGGTGACCGTGGCGCCCAGCGTGGCCAGCAGCAGCACGTTGGACCGGGCCACCCGGCTGTGCAGGACGTCGCCCACGATGGTCACCCGGCGCCCGGCCAGGTCGCCGGTCTCGCCGGAGAGGTGGCGGCGCATGGTGAACGCGTCGAGCAGCGCCTGGGTCGGGTGCTCGTGGGTGCCGTCGCCGGCGTTGATGACGCAGCCGTCGATCCAGCCGCTGTAGGCCAGGTGGTGCGGGGCGCCGCTGGAACCGTGCCGCACGACCACCGCGTCGGCGCCCATCGCCTCCAGCGTCAGCGCGGTGTCCTTGAGCGACTCCCCCTTGGAGACGCTCGACCCCTTGGCGGAGAAGTTGATCACGTCCGCGGAGAGCCGCTTGGCGGCCGCCTCGAACGAGATCCGGGTGCGGGTGGAGTCCTCGAAGAACAGGTTGACCACGGTGCGCCCGCGCAGGGTGGGCAGCTTCTTGACCGTCCGGTCGGCTCGGTCGAGCAGCCGGGACAGCTCGGCCGCCGTGTCGAGCACCAGCAGCGCGTCGTCGTAGCTGAGGTCCGCCGCCGAGACCAGGTGCCGCTTCACTGCGCACCGCCGTCCGTCGCGCCGAGCAGCACGGCGTCGCGGCCGTCGCTGTCGGCGAGCAGCACCCGCACCGTCTCGCGCAGGGACGTCGGCAGGTTCTTGCCCACGTAGTCGGCCCGGATGGGCAGCTCGCGGTGCCCCCGGTCGACGAGGACGGCCAGCTGCACCGACCGGGGCCGGCCCAGCTCGCTCAGGGCGTCCAGCGCGGCCCGGACGGTCCGGCCGGAGAACAGCACGTCGTCGGTGAGCACGACCACCTTGTCGTCGATGCCGCCGGGCGGGACCTCGGTGCGCGCCAGCGCCCGGGCCGGCCGCAGCCGCAGGTCGTCGCGGTACATGGTGATGTCGAGGGCGCCGACCGGGACCGGCGCGCCCTCGACCGCGGCGATGCGCTCGGCCAGCCGGCGGGCCAGCGGGACGCCTCGGGTGGGGATGCCCAGCAGCACCAGGTCGGCGGCGCCCTTGTTGCGCTCGAGGACCTCGTGGGCGATGCGCGTCAGCGCGCGCTGCACGTCGTCGGCGTCAAGGACCTCGCGGACCGCGCCGGGGGTGGACTCCGGTGATGTCATGGCTAAGCCAGACCTCCTTCCCCGCCTCTCAGGACGGGTCGTTAAAGGATGTCGATCGCCGTCACGCTACCAGCCGGGTCGGGGTCGTCCGAACGGACCGTTAGCACCCATCCGCCTTGACGTCCTTGATCACCCTCCGTAGCGTCACGCAGCGTCACGGTCCAGCACCGGCGGTCGCCGGTGAGGGGGGGCCGCCGGTGATTGAGGGGGGTCCATGACGTCCGACTACGGCAGAGCGCTCGGCGCTCGCCTACGGGCGATCCGCACACAGCAGGGGCTGTCGCTGCACGGGGTGGAGGAGAAGAGCCAGGGCCGCTGGAAGGCGGTCGTGGTCGGCTCCTACGAGCGCGGTGACCGCGCCGTCACGGTGCAGAAGCTGGCCGAGCTGGCCGACTTCTTCGGCGTCCCGGTCAGCGAGCTGCTGCCCGGATCGCTGCCGACCGGCGTGGCCGAGGCGCCGCCGCGGCTGGTGCTCGACCTGGAGCGGCTGTCCGCCGTCCCGGCCGAGAAGGCCGGCCCGCTGGCCCGCTACGTGGCGACCATCCAGAGCCAGCGCGGCGACTACAACGGGCGGGTGCTGTCGGTCCGGCAGGAGGACCTGCGCACCCTGGCCGTGATCTACGACGCGTCACCGACCGCCCTGGTCGAGCAGTTCATCATCTGGGGCGTGCTGGATGCCGACGCCCGCCGCGCCGTCACGGACTGACCCGGGTCAGCCGGTCCGCGCGGTCGTGTAGGCGCGGCTGACGCCCATGACCGCGTTGCCCATCTTGTGCACGCGCAGCGCGTTGGTGCTCCCCGGGATGCCGGGGGGCGCGCCGGCGACGATGACCACGTCGTCACCGACCGAGCAGCGACCGATGTCCAGCAGGGCGGTGTCGACCTGCAGCACCATGTCATCGGTGTGCGTCACGGACGGGACCAGGAACGTCTCGATGCCCCAGGACAGGGCCAGCTGGCTGCGCACGGACGGTGTCGGCGTGAACGCCAGCAGCGGGATCGGTGAGCGGTACTTGGCCAGCCGGCGGGCCGACGCCCCCGTCTCGGTGAACGCCACCAGCGACGTCGCCCCGATCGCCTCGCCCACGCGGGCCGCGGCCAGGCAGATGGCGCCGGCCATGGTGCGCGGCCTCGGCTGCCCGGGCGCCAGGTCGACGAGGGTCTCCCGCTCCACCGCCTCGATGATGCGGGCCATGGTGCGCACCGCCTCGGTCGGGTAGCGGCCCACCGACGTCTCGCCGGAGAGCATGACCGCGTCGGTGCCGTCCAGGATCGCGTTGGCGACGTCGGAGGTCTCGGCCCTGGTCGGGCGGGACGCACCGATCATCGATTCGAGCATCTGGGTGGCCACGATGACCGGCTTGGCGTACTCGCGGGCCAGGGTGACCGCGCGCTTCTGGACGAGTGGCACCTCCTCCAGCGGCAGCTCCACGCCGAGGTCGCCGCGGGCCACCATGATCCCGTCGAACGCGTCGACGATCTCCTCGAGCCGCGCCACGGCCTGCGGCTTCTCGATCTTGGCGATGACCGGGAGGACGACGCCCTCCTCGCGCATGATGTCGTGCACGATGTCGATGTCGCTGGCCGAGCGGACGAACGACAGCGCGATCAGGTCGACCCGCAGCCGCAGCGCCCAGCGCAGGTCCTCGATGTCCTTCTCGGACATCGCCGGGACGCTGACGGCGACGCCGGGCAGGTTGATGCCCTTGTGGTCGGAGACCATCCCGCCCTCGATGACCGTGGTCACCACCCGGGGACCGTCCACCGCCACCACCTCGACGGCCACCTTGCCGTCGTCGATGAGGATCCGGTCGCCCACGGTCACGTCGCCGGGCAGGCCCGCGTACGTCGTCGACACCAGGTCGAGGGTGCCGGGCACGTCCTCGGTGGTGATGGTGAACTGGGCGCCGGCGCTCAGCAGCACCGGGCCGCCCGCGAAGTTGCCCAGCCGGATCTTGGGGCCCTGCAGGTCGACCAGGATGCCGACGCCACGGCCAGACTCGTCGGAGGCCTGCCGGACCGCCCGGTAGACCGCCTCGTGGTCGGCGTAGCTGCCGTGGCTGAGATTCATCCGGGCCACGTCCATGCCCGCGGCCACCAGGTCACGGATGGCGTCAAGGGTGGAGGTGGCCGGACCCAACGTGCAGACGATCTTCGCTCGGCGCATGGCTGTAGACCCTACCCAGGGGCGGGCCGCCCGGCTCAGACCGTCAGGGGCCGCGCGTTCGGGTCGATCGGGGCCGGCAGGTTCGTCGTCCCCGTGAGGAAGCGGTCCACGGCGGCCGCGCAGGAGCGGCCCTCCGCGATGGCCCAGACGATCAGCGACTGGCCGCGCCCGGCGTCCCCGGCCACGAAGACGCCGTCGACCGAGGTGGCGTACTGCCGGTCCCGCGTCACGTTGCCCCGCGCATCGAGCGCCACCCCGAGCTGCTCGAGCAGCCCGTCCGGCTGCGGGCCGGAGAATCCCATGGCCAGCAGCACCAGGTCGGCCGGGATCTCCCGCACCGAGCCGGGCACCTCCTCGAACCGGCCGTCCACCAGGCTGACCTCGACCAGCTCGAGCGCCCGGACCCGGCCCTGCGGGTCCCCGAGGAACCGCTTGGTGCTCACCGCGAACACCCGGTCCCCGCCCTCCTCGTGGGCGCTGGAGACCCGGTAGGTCATCGGGTAGGTCGGCCACGGCTGGCCGGCCGCCCGGTCCGCCGGCGGCCGGGGCAGGATCTCCAGCTGGGTCACCGAGGCGGCGCCCTGACGCAGCGAGGTGCCCAGGCAGTCCGCGCCGGTGTCGCCACCGCCGATGATCACCACGTGCCTGCCGGTCGCAGACTCCGGCGGCTCGGCCAGGTCGCCCTCCTGCACCCGGTTGGCCAGCGGCAGGAAGTCCATGGCCTGGTACACCCCGGCCAGCTCACGGCCGGGCACCGGCAGGTCGCGCGGGACGGTGGCGCCCACCGCCAGGACGACGGCGTCGAACCGGCGGCGCAGGTCGTGGCCCGTGAGGTCCACGCCGACGTTGACCCCGGTGCGGAACCGGGTGCCCTCGGCCTCCATCTGGGCCAGCCGCCGGTCCAGCTGCCGCTTCTCCATCTTGAACTCGGGGATGCCGTAGCGCAGCAGGCCGCCGATCCGGTCGGCCCGCTCCAGGACGGCGACGGTGTGCCCGGCCCTGGTCAGCTGCTGGGCCACCGCGAGCCCGGCCGGGCCGGAGCCCACGACCGCGACCGTCCGCCCGGACAGCCGGCCGGGCGGCTGCGCGGTGACCCAGCCGGCCTCCCAGGCCCGGTCGATGATCGAGACCTCGACCTGCTTGATGGTGACCGGGTCGGCGTTGAGGCCCAGCACGCAGGCGGTCTCGCACGGCGCCGGGCACAGCCGCCCGGTGAACTCGGGGAAGTTGTTGGTCGCGTGCAGCCGCTCGACCGCCACCCGCCAGTCGTCGCGCCACACCAGGTCGTTCCACTCGGGGATCAGGTTCCCCAGCGGGCAGCCGTTGTGGCAGAACGGGATGCCGCAGTCCATGCACCGGCCGGCCTGCGCCTCCAGCGCACCCGGCGCCATCGGCTCGTCGACCTCGCGCCAGTCCTGCAGCCGCACGTCCACGGGCCGTCGGCTCGGCAGCTCGCGGGGCGTGGTGAGGAAGCCCTTGGGGTCAGCCACGGGAGGCCTCCATGATCATCTCGATGGCGTCGCGGCCTTCCTGCTCGGCGCGCAGCTTGGCCTGCAGCACCCGCTTGAAGTCCTTGGGCATGACCGTCGTGAACCGGGCCCGGGACGACGGCCAGTCGACCAGCAGCGCCTCCGCCACGACCGACCCGGTCTCCTCGGCGTGCCGCCGCACCAGCTCGACCAGCCGCTCGGCCTCGGTGTCGTCCACCGGCTCGAGGTCGACCATCTCGCGGTTGACCCGCGAGGTGTCCAGGTCGAGCACGTAGGCGACGCCGCCGGACATGCCGGCCGCGAGATTGCGGCCGGTGGGGCCGAGCACGGCCGCCACGCCGCCGGTCATGTACTCGCAGGCGTGGTCGCCGACCCCCTCGACCACCGCGGTGGCGCCGGAGTTGCGCACGCAGAACCGCTCGCCGACGACGCCGCGGACGAACACCTCGCCCGACGTCGCGCCGTAGAGCAGCACGTTCCCGGCGATCACGTTGTCCTCGGCCACGAACGGGGCCCGCCGGTCCGGCCGGACGATGATCCGGCCGCCGGACAGCCCCTTGCCGACGTAGTCGTTGGCGTCGCCCTCCAGCCGCAGCGTGACGCCCGGGGGCAGGAACGCCCCGAACGACTGCCCGGCCGAGCCGGTGAGGGTCACGTCGATGGTGCCGTCCGGTAGGCCGGCGCCGCCGTAGCGGCGGGTGACCTCCGAGCCGAGCATGGTGCCGACGGTGCGGTTGACGTTGCGCACGGTGACCTGGGCGCGCACCGGCTCACCTCGCTCGAGGGCGTCCCCGGCCAGCGCGATCAGCTCGTTGTCGAGCGCCTTGTCCAACCCGTGGTCCTGCTCCACCGTGCAGTGCCGGGGCAGCCCGGCCGGCAGGTTCGGCACGTGCAGGACCGGCGAGAGGTCCAGGCCGCTGGCCTTCCAGTGGGTGACCGCCCGGCTCGCGTCGAGCGACTCGGCCTGGCCGACGGCCTCCTCGAGGGTGCGGAAGCCGAGCGCGGCCAGGTGCTCGCGGACCTCCTCGGCGATGTACTCGAAGAACGTCTCGACGAACTCCGGCCGGCCGCTGAACCGCTCCCGCAGCTGCGGGTTCTGGGTGGCCACCCCGACCGGGCAGGTGTCGAGGTGGCAGACCCGCATCATCACGCAGCCCATGACGACCAGCGGCGCGGTGGCGAAGCCGTACTCCTCGGCGCCGAGCAGCGCCGCGATGACCACGTCCCGCCCGGTCTTGAGCTGGCCGTCGGCCTGGACGACGATCCGGTCACGCAGCCCGTTGAGCAGCAGCGTCTGCTGGGTCTCGGCCAGGCCCAGCTCCCACGGCGTCCCCGCGTGCTTGAGCGAGGTGAGCGGCGAGGCGCCGGTGCCGCCGTCGTGCCCGGAGATGAGCACGACGTCCGCGTGCGCCTTGGCCACCCCCGCGGCCACCGTGCCGACACCGACCTCGGACACCAGCTTCACGTGCACCCGGGCCCGGTTGTTGGCGTTCTTCAGGTCGTGGATGAGCTGGGCGAGGTCCTCGATCGAGTAGATGTCGTGGTGCGGCGGCGGCGAGATCAGCCCCACGCCCGGGGTGGAGTGCCGGGTGCGCGCGATCCACGGGTACACCTTGTGCGCCGGCAGCTGGCCGCCCTCCCCCGGCTTGGCGCCCTGGGCCATCTTGATCTGCAGGTCGTCGGCGTTGACCAGGTACTCGCTGGTCACCCCGAAGCGGCCGCTGGCCACCTGCTTGATCGCCGAGCGCTTGGAGTCGCCGTTCGGGGCGGGCACGAACCGCGCGGGGTCCTCGCCGCCCTCCCCCGTGTTGGACTTGCCGCCGAGGCGGTTCATGGCGACCGCGAGGGTTTCGTGCGCCTCCTGGCTGATCGAGCCGTAGGACATCGCGCCGGTGGAGAACCGCTTGACGATCTCGGCGACCGGTTCGACCTCGTCGAGCGGCACCGCCGGGCGCAGCCCGGTGCGGAACGAGAACAGCCCGCGCAGCGTCATCAGCCGCTCCGACTGGTCGTCGACCCGGCGGCTGTACTCGCGGAACACGTCGAACCGCTTCTCGCGGGTCGCGTGCTGCAGCCGGAACACCGTGTCCGGGTCGAACAGGTGCGGCTCACCCTCGCGCCGCCACTGGTACTCCCCGCCCACCGCCAGCTGCCGGTGCGCCGGCGAGATCCCGGACGGCGGGTAGGCGACCGCGTGCCGGCGGGCGACCTCCTCGGCGATGACGTCCAGGCCGACCCCGCCGAGCCGGGAGGCGGTCCCTGTGAAGTACCGGTCGACCACCCCCTGGGACAGCCCGAGCGCCTCGAACACCTGGGCGCCGCGGTAGGAGGCCACCGTGGAGATGCCCATCTTGGACATGACCTTGAGCACGCCCTTACCGAGCGCCTTGATCAGGTTGCGGATCGCCTTCTCCGGAGTGAGCCCGGGGATCACCCCGCGCCGGACCAGGCTCTCGACCGACTCCATGGCCAGGTAGGGGTTGACCGCCGCGGCGCCGTACCCGATGAGCAGGGCCGCGTGGTGGACCTCACGCACGTCGCCGGCCTCGACGAGCAGCGACACCCGGGTGCGCTCCTTGCTGCGCACCAGGTGGTGGTGCATCGCAGCGGTCAGCAGCAGCGACGGGATCGGCGCGTGCTCGGCGTCGGAGTCCCGGTCGCAGAGCACGAAGAAGCGGATGCCGCGCTCGATGGCCGCCGACACCTCGGCGCAGATGGCGTCGATGCGCTGGGCCAGCGCGGCGCCGCCCCCGTGCACCGGGTACAGCCCACGCACGGTCATCGAGGCGAAGCCCGGCAGGTCGCCGTCGGCGTTGATGTGCTTAATCTTGGCCAGCTCGTCGTTGTCGATGACCGGGAACGGCAACACGACCTGGCGGCAGGCCGACGGGCTGACCTCGAGCAGGTTGCCCTCCGGCCCGATCACGGTGCCCAGCGAGGTGACCAGCTCCTCGCGGATCGCGTCCAGCGGCGGGTTGGTGACCTGCGCGAACGACTGGGCGAAGTAGTCGAACAGCAGCCGCGCCTTGTCGGACAGCACGGCGACCGGCGTGTCGGTGCCCATGGAGCCGATCGCCTCGGCCCCGGTGCGGGCCATCGGGGCCAGCAGCACCCGCAGCTCCTCCTCGGTGTAGCCGAAGGTCTGCTGCCGCCGGGCCACCGACTCGGCCGTGTGCGTCACGTGCTCGCGGTCCGGCAGGTCCTCGAGGTGGATCAGGCCGGCGTGCAGCCACTCCCCGTAGGGGCGCTCGGCGGCCAGCGCCGCCTTGACCTCGTCGTCCTCGACGATGCGGCCCTCGACGGTGTCCACCAGGAACATCCGGCCGGGCTGCAGCCGGCCCTTGCGGACCACGGTGGCCGGGTCCAGGTCGAGCACGCCGACCTCGCTGGCCAGCACGACCAGCCCCTCGTCGGTGACCCAGAACCGGCCGGGACGCAGCCCGTTGCGGTCCAGGACCGCCCCGATCAGGCTGCCGTCGGTGAAGGCCACGGCGGCCGGGCCGTCCCACGGCTCCATCAAGGTGGCGTGGTACTGGTAGAAGTCGCGGCGGGCCGGGTCCATCGAGGTGTGGTTCTCCCACGCCTCCGGGATCATCATGAGCACCGCGTGCGGCAGCGACCGGCCGCCCAGGTAGAGCAGCTCCAGCGCCTCGTCGAAGGACGCCGAGTCGCTGCGACCCTCGGTGCAGACGGGGAACAGCCGGCTCAGATCACCGGGGATGAGGTCGGTGGCCAGCAGCGACTCCCTGGCCCGCATCCAGTTCCGGTTGCCCCTGACCGTGTTGATTTCGCCGTTGTGGGCGATGTACCGGTACGGGTGGGCCAGCGGCCAGGACGGGAACGTGTTGGTGGAGAACCGGGAGTGCACCAGCGCCAGCGCGCTGTCGAACCGCGGGTCGGACAGGTCCGGGTAGAACGGCTCGAGCTCGCCGGTCGTGAGCATGCCCTTGTAGACCAGCCGCCGGGTGGACAGGCTCGGGAAGTAGACGTCCAGCTCGCGCTCGGCGCGCTTGCGCAGGGCGAAGACCATCCGCTCCAGGCCGAGCCCCACGACCCGGCCGGAGCGCGGCGCGACGAACAGCTGGCGGAGCCGGGGCATGACCGAGCGGGCGGTCGCACCGAGCAGGGACGGGTCGGTGGGCAGCTCCCGCCAGCCGAGGACCTGCAGCCCCTCCTCCTCGGCCAGCCCGGTGATCCGCGCCACCGCGGCCGCGTCGGCGGCGTCGTCGTCCGGCAGGAACGCCGTCCCCACCGCGTACTCCCCCTTCGGGGGCAGCGGGAAGTCCACGACCGCGCGCAGGAAGGCGTCCGGAACCTGCACGAGGATGCCGGCGCCGTCCCCGCTGTCCGGCTCCGCCCCGGAGGCCCCGCGGTGCTCCAAGTTGCGCAGCGCCGTGAGCGCCTGGTCGACGATCCGGTGGCTGGCCACACCGGTGAGGGTGGCGACGAAGGCGACGCCGCAGGCATCCCGCTCCTGGGCCGGGTCGTAGAGACCCTGGCCGGCGGGGTTGGCGGAGAAGGCAGCGGCCACGGTGGCTCCCGTTCGTCGTCTGGCTCGATGGTTCTGCCAGGGACGACGTTGGCCCTGAGCTGTGGCGGCAGCGTAACACGCTGGAAACCGGTGCCCCTAGCCGGTGGCGACCCCCACGAGGGCCCCGATGCCGTAGGTGAGACCGGCCGCGCCGAGGCCGAAGCCGAGCTGGCGCAATCCTGCGTACCACCAGCTGCGCGGGGTGATCCGGGACACCAGCGCTCCCGCGCCGAACAGGCCCAGCGCCGAGACGACCAGCGCGGGCAGCAGGTCCGTGGCGCCGAAGAGGTAGGGGATCACCGGGATGATCGCACCGGTCAGGAAGGCCACGAAGGAGGAGCCGGCCGCGACCACGGGGCTGGCCAGCTGCTGCGGGTCGACCCCGAGCTCGAGCATCGCGTGCACCTGGACGGCGCGGTCGGTGTCCCGCGAGATCTGCCGGGCCACCTCGTAGGCCAGCTCAGGCTGGACCCCGCGGTCGATGTAGCTGTGCGCCAGCTCGGCCAGCTCACCGTCGGCGTTGCGCTCCAGCTCGAGCCGCTCGATGATCAGCTCGCGCTCGGCCAGCTCGTTCTGCGACCGGACCGACACGTACTCGCCGGCGGCCATCGAGAAGGCGCCGGCCCCCAGGCCGGCGAACCCGGCCAGCACGATGGTCGACGACGACACCCCGCCACCGGCCATGCCGGCGATGAGCGCGAAGTTGGACACCAGACCGTCCATGGCGCCGAACACCACAGCCCGCAGCCAGCCGCCGCTGACGTCCTGGTGGGAGTGGTGGACCTCCGGCGACGGACCCGGTGGACCCGACGAGGAGTCCGACGTCGTCATGAGACGCCCTCCTCCTGCTGCTCCTGCTCCTGGTCGTGCTCCGACCGCCCGACCCGCGGGTCGACCACATCCTCCCGGCCAGGATGACGCCGGGCGGAGCGCACCAGCCACACGATCGAGCCGGCACAGACCAGGACGGCCACCCAGACGTTCACCCGCAGCCCCAGGATGTGGTTGGCGTCGTCGATGCGCAGCAGCTCCCACCAGATCCGGCCGACGGTGTACAGCGCCACGTAGAGGCCGAACACCCGCCCGTGGCCCATCCGGAACCGCTTGTCCGCCCACAGCAGGAACGCGGCGACCACGAGCATCCACAGCGACTCGTACAGGAACGTGGGGTGGAACGTCGCGTACTGCTCGTAGCCCACGGGCCGGTGCGCCAGGTCGATCTCCAGGCCCCACGGCAGGGTCGTCGGCCGTCCGAACAGCTCCTGGTTGAACCAGTTGCCCCAACGGCCGATCGCCTGGGCGACCAGGATCCCCGGGGCGATCGCGTCGGCGAGCGGGGCCAGCGGGATGCCCATCCGGCGGCAGGCGATCCAGGCGCCCACGCCGCCGAGGGCGACGGCGCCCCAGATCCCCAGCCCGCCGTTCCAGATCTTGAACGCGTTGAGGGGGTGCCCGCCCGCGCCGAAGTACGGCTGCCAGGACGTGATCAGGTGGTACAGCCGGCCACCGATGATGCCGAACGGCACCGCCCACACGGCGACGTCGGCCACCGTGCCCGGGCTGCCGCCGCGCGCGACGTAGCGCCGCTCACCCATCCAGATGGCGACGATGATCCCGGTGATGATGCACAGCGCGTAGGCACGGATCGGGATCGGCCCGAGGTGCCAGACGCCCTGCGACGGGCTCGGGATGAAGGCCAACAATCCGCCAGCGATCACCGCTGCCGCTCCGTCCTGCTCGGTGTCGACGAGGTGTTCAGCTGGCTGCCGCGATCGCCTGGTCCAGCATGGTCTTGATCTCGTCGTAGCTCTTGGCGGTGCTGAAGTCGATCTTCTTGCCGTCGATCGTGAACGTCGGAGTCGAGGTGATCTGGGCGGCGTTGCCGGACAGCTGGACGTTGTTCACCCAGCCGTAGTGGGTGTGGCTGTTCACGCACTGCGTGAACGTGGTCATGTCGGGCACGCCCGCCGCCTTGCCGAACTCGATCAGCTGGGCATCGGTGTAGCCGGTGCCCTCCTTGGCCGGCTGGTTCTTGTAGACCTGGTCATGGAACGGCCGGAACTTGCCCTGGTCCTGGGCGCACCCGGATGCGTTGGCCGCCCGCAGCGAGCTGTCGTTGTTCAGGTTCTGGTCGAGGAACGACAGCGGGTGGTAGACGAGCTTGACCTTCCCGCTCGTGCCGAGGCTCTCGATGTAGCTCCCGAGCGCGTCCTCCAGGGCCTTGCAGGCCGGGCACTGGAAGTCCTCCCAGACGTCGAGCAGCGGCTTGGTGCCGGTTCCGACGACCACGCCGCCCCCCGGGGGGGTGACGCCCTTGGGAACGGAGGCGGCCGTGTCGGCCTTCGGCCGGTTCGACAGGTAGACGCCGAGGCCGACGCCGGCCACGACCAGGAAGACCAGCCCGATCAGCCCGAGGCGGATCATCCGCTCCTTGCGCTGCTGGGTCGCGGCCTGCTGGGCCCGCTCCTGGGCCTGGCGCTCGCGGACGTCGCGCTTGCTCTCGCGACCGGTCTGGCTCATGCGACGGGCTCCTCGACGGGGGAGAGGTCCGCGGCCGGCGCTCGGTCGACGCCGAACCGGCTCGCGGGGAACACGGCCAGCCAGGATGCCAGGCCGAGGAACAGCAGGTCACGCAGGATCTCCGCGGCGTACCGCCCGGCCAGCCCGTTGCGGGACACCAGGCCGCCGCCGCCGAAGCAGCCGCAGTCGATGGACAGGCCGCGCACCCACACCGACACGATGCCGGAGATGAACACGACCATGAGGACCCCGGCCGCGATCGCCGCCCAGCGCACGGCCAGGCCGAGCAGCAGCAGGACGCCCAGCGCAATCTCCAGCAGCGGCAGGCCGTAGCCGACCAGCTGGTCCACCCCCGGGGGCAGCAGCTGGTAGGCCTGGACCGCCCGCACCGCCTGGGTCGGGTCGAGCATCTTCAGCCCGCCGGCCGAGAGCAGCACCGCGGCCAGCGCGACGCGCACGACGGTGCTCAGCCACAGCTGCCGGGGGGTGCCGGCGAAGCGGGGAACCGTGCTGCTCATGACGTCGAGGCTAACCTGCGGACGTCCATGGTGATGTCATCGACCGGCGTGCCGGGCAACCACAGCACCCGGCCGAGGCCGTCTGCCGCGAACCCGATGACCTGCGCGCCGTGGTCCACCTCGTACGCCGAGCCGGGGTCCTGGGCGGGCCTGGTGACGGCCACGCCGAGGTCCGCCGCGGCCGCCTGGACCTGCTCGAATGGAGCGGTTAGGCCCACGAAGGTGGGGTCGAAGGTGGCCAGGTAGGTCCGCATCGCGGCCGGCGTGTCCCGCGCCGGGTCCACGGTGACGTACAGCACGACGGTGTGCTTGCGGGTGGCCGGGTCGAGCGGGCGCAGCGCAGCCGCCAGGTCGGCGAGCACCGCGGGGCACACGTCGGTGCAGTGGGTGTAGCCGAAGTAGACCAGGGTGACGTGGCGCCGGGTGTCCCGGTCGATCCGAAACGGCTGGCCGTCGGTGTCCGCGAAGGTCGTCGTGGGCTTGGCCAGCGGCGGGTCGAGGGTGGTCCCGTGGAAGGCCGGCGACGCGACGGCGGTGGCGGCCGAGGGGGCGCCGCATGCGGTCAGGCCGACCAGCAGGGCGGCCGCGAGCGCAGCGGCAACGGGCACGCGCACGGTGGTCCGACGAGTGGCGGCCCGGCCCGGTTCCCGCCCGCCTCCCGGATGGGGGGTCAGGGGCGGCGGACGCCGGCGGCCAGCTCGGCCACCGCAGCAACCCCCTCGGCCGCGGACGGCGCGTCCAGCAGCCGCCGGACGAACGCCGAGCCCACAATCACGCCGTCGGCGTAGGAGGCCACCTCGGCCGCCTGCGCCGCAGTCGACACGCCGAGCCCCACGCACACCGGGAGCGAGGTGGCCGCCCGGACCCGTGCGACCAGCGACTCGGCGCGGTCCGAGACCTGGTCCCGCGCGCCGGTCACGCCCATCGTCGAGGCGGCGTACACGAACCCTCGCGTCACCTCGGCAACCCGGGCAATCCGGGCGTCGGTGGACGACGGGGCCACCAGGAACACCGGGTCGACGCCTGCGTCGAACGTCGCGGCCAGCCAGGGACCGGCCTCCTCCGGGGTGAGGTCGGGGGTGATCACCCCTGCGCCCCCGGCGGCGGCCAGCTCGGTCGCGAACCGGGCCACGCCGTAGCGCTCGACCGGGTTCCAGTAGCTCATGACGACGGTTGCGGCGCCGGTGCGGGCCACCGCCTCGACGGTGGCGAGCACGTCGGCGGTTCGGGTGCCGGTGGCCAGCGCGGCCTCCACTGCTGCCTGGATGGTCGGGCCGTCCATCAGCGGGTCCGAGTACGGCAGCCCGACCTCGACGACGTCCACGCCGGCGTCCACCATCGCGACGAGCGCGTCGATGCCGCCCCGCACCGACGGGTAGCCGGCCGGCAGGTAGGCCACCAGCGCGGCCCGGCCCTCGGCGCGGGTCCTGGCGAAGGCCGCCTCGAGCGTGGTCACGCCGGCGTCCCGTCGGTCAGGCCGAACCACCGGGCCGCGGTGTCGACGTCCTTGTCGCCGCGCCCGGACAGGTTGACCAGGACGACGGCCTCGGGGCCGAGCTGGCGGCCGACCCGCAGCGCCCCGGCCACCGCATGGGCGCTCTCGATCGCCGGGATGATGCCCTCGGTGCGGCTGAGCAGCGCGAAGGCGTCCATGGCCTCGGTGTCGGTGACCGGCTGGTAGGTGGCCCGGCCGGTGTCGTGCAGCCAGGCGTGCTGCGGTCCGACCCCCGGGTAGTCCAGACCGGCCGAGATCGAGTGCGAGGGCACCGTCTGGCCCATCTCGTCCTGCAGGATGTAGGTCCGGGTGCCGTGCAGCACGCCCGGCGACCCGCCGGCCATCCGGGCCGCGTGCCGGCCGCTTTCCACGCCCTCGCCGCCCGCCTCGAAGCCGTACAGGCGCACCGACGGATCATCGAGGAACGCGGTGAAGATGCCCATGGCGTTCGAGCCGCCGCCGACGCAGGCGGCCACCGCGTCCGGCAGCGCGCCGGTGAGCTCGAGCACCTGCCGGCGGGCCTCGTCGCCGATCACCCGCTGGAAGTCGCGCACCATGGAAGGGAACGGGTGCGGACCGGTGACCGTGCCCAGCAGGTAGTGGGTGCGGTCGACGTTGGTGACCCAGTCGCGCATCGCCTCGTTGATGGCGTCCTTGAGGGTCCGGCTGCCCGCGGTCACGGGTACGACCTCGGCGCCCAGCAGCCGCATCCGGGCCACGTTGAGCGCCTGCCGGCGGGTGTCCTCCTCGCCCATGTACACCCTGCACTCAAGACCGAGCAGGGCCGCGGCGGTGGCCGTGGCCACGCCGTGCTGGCCGGCGCCGGTCTCGGCAATCACCCGGGGCTTGCCCATCCGCCGGGTCAGCAGCGCCTGCCCCAGCACATTGTTGATCTTGTGTGAGCCGGTGTGGTTCAGGTCCTCGCGCTTGAGCAGGATCCGGGCCCCACCCGCCTGCTCGGACAGCCGGGTGGCCTCGGTGAGGATGCTCGGCCGGCCAGTGTAGGTGCGCTGCAGGTGGTCCAGCTCGGCCGCGAACGTCGGGTCGGCCTGGGCCGAGCGGTAGGCGGCGTCCAGCTCGTCGAGCGCGGCGACGAGCGCCTCGGGGACGAACCGGCCGCCGTACGGGCCGAAGTGCCCGGTGGCGTCCGGCTGCTCGGTCGCGGTCACTGCCCGCCCCGGCCGTGCCTCAGCGCCGGGTGCGAGCCGGCCGTGACCAGCTCCACGACGGCCGTGCGCGGGTCGCCACCCGTGACCAGCGACTCGCCCACCAGGACGGCGTCCGCCCCGGCGCGCGCGTACTCGATCAGGTCGTGCGGGCCGCGCACCCCGGACTCGGCCACCCGGACCACGGAGTCCGGGACGGTCGGGGCCAGCCGGGCGAACAGGGTGCGGTCCACCTCGAGGGTCCGCAGGTCGCGGGCGTTGATCCCCACGATGCGGGCTCCGGCGTCGATCGCGCGGGAGACCTCCTCGGCGTCGTGGCACTCGACGAGCGGGGTGAGGCCGATCGAGACGGCCCGCTCGACGAGCGACACCAGGGCCGGCTGCTCCAGCGCCGAGACGATCAGCAGCACCAGGTCGGCGCCGTGCGCCCGCGCCTCCCACAGCTGGTAGCTGGAGACGATGAAGTCCTTGCGCAGCACCGGGATGTCCACCGCGGCCCGGACGGCGTCCAGATCGGCGAGGGTGCCGCAGAAGCGGCGCTGCTCGGTAAGCACGCTGACCACGGCCGCCCCGCCGGACTCGTAGTCCTGGGCCAGCGCCGCGGGGTCGCTGATCGAGGCCAGGTCGCCCTTGGAGGGGCTGCGCCGCTTGACCTCGGCGATCACCGTGACGACGTCGTCGCGGCGTAGCGCCCGGACGCCGTCGCGGGCCGACGGCAGGGAGGTCGCGCGCTCCTTGAGATCGTCGAGGGGGACGGCGGCCTGCCGCTCGGCCAGGTCGGCGCGCACCCCAAGGAGGATCTCGTCGAGCACGGTCACGCGCGTGTTCCCCCGATCCGGTCAACCCGTTGGACCCGGCCCAGGGTAACCGGGCGCGGGAGGTCCTCCGTCAGCCGACCCCCGAGCCCAGGAACGGCACACCGGGGATGTTGCGGACCACCCAGAACACGAGCACGAGGACGATCACGGCACGCACCAGCCACGGTGGCACCTCGCGCCGCGGCGCCGTGCCCGGCCGGACCGCCCGGCGCAGCCACTGCAGCCAGGCGAAGGCCACGACCGGAACGGCAAGGACCACCAGGACGTTGCGATCGAGCGCGGCCACGACGTTGCCGTGGGCGAGGTCGTGGACCGCGCGCAGGCCGCCGCAGAACGGGCAGTCCAGGCCGGTCATGGCCTTGAACGGGCAGGTGGGGAAGTGACCGGGCTGGTTGGGGTCGACGGCGGCGAGCAGGCCGACCGACGCGAGCACTCCCGCGGCGACCGCCAGCGGTCCGACCAGCCGAGCGCCCCGGCTGCGTACCGCAGCCCGCTCGGTGTCGGCCGCCAGTGAGGTCACTGCGGTCCGGCCGCCTTGGTCCCGGGGGTCGCACCCAGACCCATCATCTGCATCACCTTGCCGGCCACGGCGCCGGCGATGATGACGACCACGCCGGCAACGAACAGCCACACGGACTCCACGAGCACGGCGATCGAGCCGATCAGGAAACCGAGCATCACCAGGGTGACCGCGGTCCAGGCGGCGGGGGTCTTGCCGTGGTTGTCGTGGGGGTGGTCGGCCATCGCCGGGGCTCCTCGAGGGTCGGGTGCGGTCATTCTGGCAGGTCGGCGCCCGTGGTGGGGTCCTCCCCCCGGTCCAGCGCGGCCCAGACGTCGGCCGACGAGCGGTCCGCCACCTCCGGCTGCGACCCGGACCCAGCCGGCGCGTCGTACCGGGCGGACATCCCGGACCAGCGCGGGCCGCGCACCGCCGTGGCCAGCCCGGCGACCAGCAGCAGCGCCCCGCCGACGACGGCCACCAGCCACCATGGCGTCGCCGTGGTGGCGGCGCTCGGCACCCGGGTGACCCCCAGCCGGCTGGCCAGCGGGCCCAACACCGCGGCGGCGGTGTCCCGGCCCACCGCGACGGACGCGACGACGATGCCGGCGCCGGCGGCGGCCAGCAGGGCGCCGACGAGCCGCCGCAGCACGCCGCGGGTCGACGGCACGGCCATCAGGCCGGCCAGCCCCACCACCGCGAGGGCGGACACCGCCGGCGCGAGCTCCCGCCCGGTCACCGCCACCGTCACCGCCGGTGCACCCGGGTCGGCCGCGGTGGCCGTGGCCCAGGTCCGGCCCGCGGCCAGCAGGGCCAGCCCGGAGCCGACGGCCATCAGCACCAGGGCGGCGACGAACTCGCGGCGCGCGCTCATCCGACTGGCCGGAAGGACCCGGCCACGGCAACCGCCCGCAGCACCGCGGCGGCCTTGTCCCGGCTCTCCCTCTCCTCCCGCTCCGGCACCGAGTCGGCGACGATGCCGCCCCCGGCCTGCACGTAGGCCCGGCCGTCCCGCAGCAGCGCGGTGCGGATCGCGATGGCGGCGTCCAGGTCGCCGGCGAAGTCGAGGTAGCCCACGGCCCCGCCGTACAGGCCGCGCCGCGTCGGCTCCAGCTCCTCGATGATCTCCATGGCCCGCGGCTTGGGGGCTCCGCTGAGGGTCCCGGCCGGGAAGCAGGCCGTGAGCACGTCGAACGCCGTCCGGTCCGACCGGACCGTGCCGACCACGGACGACACGATGTGCATGACGTGGCTGTACCGCTCGACCGACATGAAGTCGACCACCTCGACCGTGCCCGGCGCGCAGATCCGGCCCAGGTCGTTGCGTCCCAGGTCGACGAGCATGAGGTGCTCGGCCCGCTCCTTCTCATCGGCCAGCAGGTCGATGGCCAGCTGCGCGTCCTCCTCCGGGGTCGCCCCGCGCCAGCGGGTGCCGGCGATCGGGTGCAGCATGGCGCGGCCCTCGCGGCACTTCACCAGCGCCTCCGGGCTGGACCCGACGACGTCGTAGCCGTCGAAGCGCAGCAGGTACATGTACGGGCTGGGGTTGGTCACCCGCAGCACCCGGTACACGTCGAAGGCGCTCGCCGTGGTGTCCAGCTCGAACCGCTGGGAGACCACGACCTGGAACGCCTCGCCGGCCCGGATCTCCTCCTTGGCCCGCTCCACGCTGGCCAGGAACCGGTCGCGCTCGGTGTTGCTGGTCGCCTGCGGCTGCGCCGTCCAGTCCAGGTCGACGGCCAGCGGCGGCGCCGGCCGGGACAGGTCGGCGGTCATCCGGTCCAGCCGGGCGACCGCGTCGGCCCACGCCTCGTCGACCCGCTCGTCGGTCGCGTCGTAGTTCACCGCGTTGGCGATGAGCAGCACCGAGCCGTCCTCGTGGTCGAGCACGGCCAGGTCGGTGGCGAACAGCATGGCCAGCTCGGGCAGCCGCAGGTCGTCCTTGGCCAGCTCGGGCAGCCGCTCGAGCCGGCGCACGACGTCATAGCCGATGAAGCCGACCATGCCCCCGGTGAGCGGCGGCAGGTCGGGCAGCCGCGGGGTGTGCAGCAGGGCCAGCGTGTCCCGCAGCGCCGCGAGCGGGTCGCCCGCGGTGGGCACCCCGACCGGGGGCGTGCCGGTCCAGTGCGCCTGCCCGCCACGTTCGGTGAGGGTCGCCGCTGAGCGGACGCCGACGAAGGAGTACCGCGACCACACCCGGCCGTGCTCAGCCGACTCCAGCAGGAAGGTGCCGGGGCGACCCTGCGCCAACCGGTGGTACAGGCCCACCGGGGTGTCGCCGTCCGCGAGCAGCCGCCGGGTCACCGGAATGACCCGGCGGTCGACGGCCAGCGCCCGGAACCGCTCCAGATCCGGCGCGACACCGGCCAACGACGGGATGGTCATGCGGCCAAGTCTCCCGCACAACCATCCGCGTGGTGGCTACCGGTCCGCCGCGATGATCGCTACGGTCTGAGCCGAGATCGGACTCCGAGGGGATGAGGACCCATGAGCGACCCAAACCTGCCACCACCCCCACCTGAAGAACCGACGAGCTCACCCGGTTCCGAGGGCACCCC